>MVCQ01000028.1 GCA_002059205.1 Candidatus Latescibacteria bacterium 4484_107 | reverse complement strand
GGACCTCCAAAGACTCCGACCGGTGCGCGTGGAATTCCATCCCGCATCCAACGTAATGCTTCTCTCGGCGAAGGGACATCACTCCCTCGGCCACTTGGGCAAGCTCACGGACAGCCGCGTATTGGAGTGGTTCGTGCGCGCGGAGGAGAAGGCGGAGGCATTGTGTGAGATCCGGGTGCTGGGAGGGACGGGCGGAAATACGGTCCACCGTGTGCTGGCTCCACCGGCCGACTCGTGATAATTCACGAGTGTCATAGAAAAGGAGTCGTGAAGGCGGAGGCCCGCCCTTTTCGCGCCGCCCTTCGGCACGCGTCCGACGCTCCCCCCCCTTCCGGTATGCGGAGGCTTCGTCCGAAAAAAACCTTGCTTTCCCAAAGCGATTTGGCTATCTTTTATTTCAGAATTTTTGGATTGCTTTCGTTGAAAAAATCCTTTCACCGCGGAGAGCGCAGAGAGCGCAGAGAAAAAACAAAGAAAAGAAAGCGTAAAGCCGTGAAGTGCGGGGTTGGGTGTCCTCAACCTTAACCTCTCTTACCTGAGCCTCTTGCAAAAGTCCTAAAGGTGCAGTCATTTCGCAGGGGTTGGTAGGTCAGACATTCTTGTCTGACCCGGATGACTGACCCGGATGTCTGACCCGGATGACTGACCCGGATGTCTGACCCGGATGACCATAAAGCCGAACAGACAGGAATGTCTGTTCTACCAAGCTCTTGCATAAAAAAATATCCGATAAGATTGCTTCGGCTTATGACGATAGTACAACCCATTTTATCAAGGTGAACGAAGCGACGCCAAGTCGTTTTTTGGACTTTTGCAAGAGCCTCACCTGTATGATTCTCATAAAACCTACAAAATTCCTCTTATGCTCTTGTGCAGCAACGTGTTTTGGATTTCTGGCTTCAGAACGTTTTTTTAGAAAAGCCTGAAGCCGGGGCGCATCATCCAGGACTTGTAAATAATCCTGGCTTATTCCCTTGTTTGAAGCGCTCCGCGCGCTCAGCGGTCTCCGCGGTGAAAAAGATTCTGTCCGACTACTTCGTGGCGAATTGGAAGGTGATCTCCCATGGTCCCCGTTAAACTGCATTTGAAGAATTTTATGAGCTACGGCGAGGGCGTGCCGCCGCTAGACTTTTCGAGCTTCCACATGGCTTGCCTTTCGGGGGACAACGGACATGGAAAGTCCGCGCTGTTGGATGCCATCACTTGGGCGCTCTGGGGAGAGGGACGAAAAGCCGCCGGGAATCGAAAGCCCGACGAGGGGCTGCTTCGTATCGGGACTACAGAGATGCAGGTGGAGTTCGAGTTCGATCTGGAGGGCGATCATTACCGGGTCATCCGAAGCTATCGGAAGACCGCGCGCGGCGGGGTGTCCAGCCTGGAGTTGCAGGTATACGACGAGACCACCGGAGGCTATCTGCCGCTCTCGGAATCCTCTTCGGTGACCAAGACGCAGCAGCGGATCAACCGGCTGCTCCGGATGGATTACAATACGTTTATCAATTCCGCGTTCATTCTCCAGGGACGCGCCGATGAATTCACCCGCAAAAGCGCCCGGGAACGCAAGGTAATCCTGGCAGACATCCTTGGACTTTCCCGGTACGACGAGCTGATGAAGCTGGCCCGATCCCACGCTCAGGAAAGCGATAAGGAATGTACACGTCTTTCCGCGAAATTGGAAGAAATAGAGGCGGAGCTTGCACATAAGGAGGAATACGAGCAGGAATTGGCCCGTTTGTCCGGGGAGTTGAGCACGCTGTCGCATGCGCTCCAGCGCGACGAGGCTGCGCTATCCCGATTGTCCGAGATCCGAAACGATCTCCAGAACAAGTCCCGCCGGGTGGTCGATCTGAAACAAGAGATGGACCGATCCGAGGCCGCGCTGCAGGAACTCCGAAGTCAGTTGGAATCCGCGCGCAAAGAGGTGGCGGAGTATCAGGGCATCCTCGAAAGAAAGTACCGGATCGTATCGGACTTCGAGCGGTACGAAGCCCTCCGGAATACCGAGCGCGAATATACCGATAAGCTCCGGGTTCTCAAGGACAAAGGAGAGGAGCGCCGCACGCTCGAACAGGCCATCGCGGAGCGACGGAACGAAGTGGAGCGCCGTAGGGAGGTGTGGGAATCCAGACGCGCCGACGTCGAAAAAATTCTCCGGGAGAGCAAGCCTGTTCTTGGACGCGAGACGGAGATTGAGGCGGGAATCGGCACTCTCCGCAAGGCGCAGGAAGCCGAAGGCCGGTGGGAGAAAAAATGGGAGCAGACCCGGAAGTTGGAGCAAACCCGAAAAGAGATCCAAAAGCGCATTGACGCCGCCAAAGGGGAAATTCAGGTTCAGCTTCGCACTTTGGAGGGCCAGCTTCGGGAGGCGCGGGCCAAGGCTAAATTGGAGTTGGAATACAAGAAGAAATCCGAAGCGATCAAGGCGGAGCTTCGGGGGCTGGAAGAATTGGAAAAGACACGGCAGGAAATTCGGGAAGAGGGCACCGCGCTCCGGCTGAAGAGTGACACCACCAAAGGCCTGATCGCTCAGACAGAGCGGGAGATCACCGCAACGGAGGAAAAGTTGGCCATGCTCCGAGCCAATCCCGAAGCGCGTTGTCCCTTATGCCAGTCGGACCTCGACGAGCAGAAGCGTCAGCACATAGAGGAGGAATACAGCGCCCAGATCGCCGCAAAGCGCGAACAGATCGGTCGGTTACAGGCTTCGCTTGAGGAGGAGAATCGCACCCGCATCGAACTCCGCACCCGCTACAAAGAGGCGGAGGAGCGCATCCGGGAACTTCCCGAAAAGCGGCAGGCGCTGGCCCGGGCCGAAGAAGCCTATAAAGAGGCGATCCTGGCGCTCGGGGAAATCCGGAAGCGCAAAAAGGAGATCGAGGTTCTTCAGAAGAAACTGGCCGAAAAGGCCTTCGCAGAAGTGGATCAGCGCATGTGGGCGGAGACGGAACTCGAACTCCAGCGAATCGGATACGACCCGGAGCGTCATCAGGCGGCCAAGAAAGCCATACGGGAATACCAGCGCTTTGGGGAGGAGCACGCCGAATTAGAGTCGGTGCGCGGGCAGCATAAAAAGGCGCAGGAGCGCCTGCCGGAGATCCAGGAGAAGATCACCAAAGCCACTGAGTTCCTCCGGGACAATCTTTACGCTCCAAAAGAGCAGGAGCGATTGCGTCAGCTTCTTCGGGAGATCGAAGAGATCGGATACGATGAAGCGGCCCATCAGAAAATCCATGAGGACTTGAAGGCGCTCAGCGGAGCGCCGGTTCAGCGGGATCGTCTGACTCAGGCCGAGGAGCGCATTGAGGGTGCGCAACGGGTCGCCCAGGGACTTGGGCGCACCATCGAAGATCGGATTCAACGCCAACAGGATACGAAGGCGGAGCAGGAGCGGCTGACCAAAGAGGTGGAAAAACTCCGGGAAGTGGAGGAACAAATCGCGCGCTTGGAGGAACAGATCCGCGCCACGCGGAAAAGTCGAGAGGAACTCCTGAGCCTGCGCGGCGGCGTGCAAAGCCGGCACGAACATTGTGTACAGCTGGAGGAGAGCCGGAGCGGCGTAAAAACGGAACTGGGAAAGGTTCGGAAGGATCGGGACGTTTACGAAAAATTGACCGTCGCATTCGGCAAAGACGGCATTCAGGCGCTGATTATCGAGGGGGCCATCCCGGAAATCGAGGAGGAGGCCAATGACATTCTGGGCAGGCTCACGGAGAACCGCACGCAGATCTCCATCGAGCCGCTCCGGGACCTCAAGAGCGGCGGCACCAAGGAGACTTTGGACATCAAGATCAGCGATGAGATGGGCACGCGGAGTTACGAACTCTATTCCGGCGGGGAGGCGTTTCGTACCGACTTCGCCCTGCGCATCGCGCTCTCCAAACTCCTCGCCAAACGCGCCGGAACGAGGCTGAGAACGCTCGTCATAGACGAGGGATTCAGCACGCAGGACGCCCAGGGCCTCGAGCATCTCATCCAGGCCATTCAGTCGATCAGCGAGGACTTCGACAAAATCATCGTAGTGACCCACCTGGAAGTCCTGAAAAACGCCTTTCCCGTGCGCATCGAAGTGGTCAAGCAATCGGACGTCGGATCTACGTACGAGGTAATTGGGTAACGGAAAGGGAAAAAAGAAATCGCACTGCGGAGACCAGAGGACGCGGAGAAAAACCAGGAATTGGAAAGGAAGTGCGTAGCCGTGGACATCCGCGCCAAAACGGGCCGAGCGGAGGAACCGCTAAGAGCGAAGGACTTGTGACAAACAAAAGTCCTCCGCTTTTTTTGTTTCCGTCCCGATCGCCTTCGGGTCAAATAACTTCAAGGGCATCCCGATCGGGAAATTCCGGGAAGGGACGGTGCGGCTCGGCCTGATACCAATAGGCCACCGAAGAAATGTCATCCTGCAGGGGCAGATACCGCGTTTCGCTCCGCCATCCGAGGGCCTGCATCGTGACCTTCAGATCCGATTCAAAGCGGATCGGGTCCATGATGTGGAAACGATACAACCCGTGCCGGGTGCCCGGCTTGCCTTCGCTGCCGCCGAGCGGATAGCCCAGGAAAGGCGCGGAATAGGTCTGTCCGAAACACCACGCGCCCCCGAAGTAGTCCTCCGTTCCTGTGCCGCAAATCGTCGGAAACACCGTGTCGCCGTCCATAAAAAATTTGATTTCCCCCTCGCCCCACCAACCCTTGTTGTTCTGCTGCCAGGCCATGTACGTGCCGACGAAATGTCCTTTGCCTCTAATCCCATCCACGATGACGTAGTCCGCTTTGTAGGGCAGCGGGTTGGCGCGGCGGAATTGGGCGTGGAAATAGGCCTCGTCGCCCCCGACTTCGGTCAGCGCGTAGTTGATGGCATAAAAAAAACCGGTCGCATCCTCCGGCGCGCGGTTTTCGACGGTGATCTTCGCGTGCTTCCGAAAGGGCATGGGAAAATAGCAATTGAAGCCGCCAGACGGGTTGACGTTGATCGGCAAGGCCAGCACGTTGACCCGGGTGTTGAAACCGTTGCAGAAAAAATCCCCCAATGGCGTCTCCACGCTGGGCGCCTTCTCGCCATCCCAGTATAGGCGCAGGATGAGATCGCGGTAACGCTTCGCATTGACCGTAATCCAGATGTGCTGGATGCATCCCGGCCCGTTCACATCCATAATCGTCGTAGTATCGCCGGCCGGGATCGTGATGCAGGGGCGCACCTTCCACGTCTGTCCGAGATCCCGGGCACATTGATTCGGCCCATCCCACTTCTGCCCGATCTTTTCGACGTCCGCTTGCGGCGCGTCCGACACCTCCGCCATCCCGCCCCTGCCCTTCTCGCCATATACGTTCTCCGCCGTGATGGAGCGCGTCTTTGCGTTCGAAAGCTTTGCGATATTTCCCAGTCCCATATGCAAACCGTTGAATGGCATAATTCCCTTCTCCTCTTCGAATACGATGAACGCTGGCCCACCATCTTTCTTCTCTGCTCAAAATCGCCTGACCTTCACCATCCCGCCACAGTCCGATCCACGATTTCCTCCACCAGCATCGCAATCGCGGCGTCCACTCCCTTTTGGCGCTCATCCGGATCCCCGGTGACCACCTCGTACACGCCCCATCCCTCCAGCAGCTTCTCCTCCCAGCGCGTCTCCTTCTTCTTCACATCCTCGTAAGCCGCCTCCACAAAAATGCGCACCTTCCATTGTTTTGCCTGCTCATCCGCCGTGTACGTGAAGGGTTCCTCCCGAATCTCCACAATGCGCCCAGATACCATCGAATCCGCGCGCGTCCGATCCACCACCTTCAGATTCCCATCCTTCACAAAGCCCTCGATCACCGCATCCGTAAGCGATTCCTCCACCCCATAGATCAACGTCCGCTGCTCATCGTTTCCAAACAGCGGCACCGCCACGGTCTTGAGATGCGCGGGGAGCGCCCCCGAAAAAGAATAATACGAACAGCCGGCGGCGAGGAGAAGCAGGCTCGCAACGAGTTTGAAATTATGTAGGTACAATCTTTTCATGAGCCACCTCGGAGGTCGAAGGTCAGAGGTCAGAGGTCGGAGGTCTGAAACTTCTCTGGCTTTCTGATCATGGATCCCAACATCCTTCCAACTTGTCTGCAAAGGGAAGTCAGTTCCTTATGCTCCTCATCCGCGATGTAGGAGCAATCTTTTGCAACATCCAGGGACGTATCGGTCTCGCTATTCTCACCGTCACAACCTGTCAGCTTGCTGATAAAATGGGCCCTATATCTCCGCTTCGCCCAAGCCTCCCTCATGTTCATACACATCAGCTGAATTTATCTTCATTCCTTTGAGATCTCCTTGATCAATTGATCTCTGTCCGCCCGTAAAACGCGCTCCCCGCGCGCTCTGATCTCTGACCTCTGATCTCTGTCTCTCGCCTTATTTCACCAGAATAATCCGCTTCATCACGTCCAACGTGCCCACCGTGAGCTTCAGGAAATAGATGCCGGCTCCGACTTCCTTGCCGTCCCATTCCAGGGAATACGTGCCCGGCGCTTTGGGCGCATCCACCAGGCGACACATCTCCTGTCCCAGCATGTTATATACCATCAAGATACACCGAGCCTCGACGGCGCCCTCTGGCAAGGCTTCCTTTGGCACGGCGTAGGTGATGGAGGTTCGGTTGTTGAAGGGATTGGGAAAGTTTTGCAGCCATATAGATTCCGCCGCCTCCGTTGTGCGGGAGGACTCCGCCTCGGCTTCAAACAGATCGCCTTCAACCACCAGCGCCAGCAAGCGCCGATGCGCGTCTCCGTTGAATACTAAGGAATACGAATCCGCCTCGCTCAAATCCACCCGCTCCGTGCGCTCCGGATCCACCAGGACCACGCGCAGTCCCTCCGGAACGTCCATCGCGCCCTCGAACGTCAAGGTCGCTGCACGCAGGGTTGTATCCGTCGCCTCTACCACAAAATTCCACGTCATGGCCTCGCCCTCGTAAGGCCGGAAATCCCCCGCAAGGTCTGTTGGATGTTCCTCCCAATCGGGATGCGAAAAATAGAGCGACAGAGACGGCCCCACCGAAGGCGGCTCCGTCAAATCGCTCCGATCCCAGCCTTCCAGGGCCTCCTCCGAAATTCCGATGAAATTGTCCGGATCCCCGAGACGTTCCACTTCCGCACCGTCCTCATCAGCCCACACGGATACCCGCATCATCCACCGGCCCGGAGAGGGGGAGAGGGAGAGAAGGGGAGACACCCCCTCACCCCCTCTCCCTCTCTCCCTCTCCCCCTCCGCCTGTCCGCTCTCTTCCGGGGGCACACTCAAAATCACCGGAGAGGCTCCCCGATTCCGGATCCAATAGCCTTTCCACGGCTCCAACACCGTCGTCCCATAATCGTCATTCCGGGCAAAACCGAGGAACCGATTCGTCCCGTCGAACACCCAAGGTCCTTCCACGTCGGGATGTCCGCTCGCCTCCATAATGGACGACCAGCGCACCGGAAAGGCAAAGGGGGCGCCCACCTGATTCCAGCCCGGATGGAGGAGCACTTCGTAGGTACGGTCGCTCCGCACCGAGCGTCCTTCGCCAGAAGGAATCCCCTCTATAGGTTCGTTGACCATCAAACAGAACGCCTGTCCGGGCCGCGCGCTCATCAGGTCGGGATATTCGTCGTACCCCCCGCGCTCGTTGCGGCGCAGCACCCGCCACCGCTCCGAATCATACGGCCCCAGCGCGTCCTCCAGAAATCCGAGCGCCCGATCCGATTCCGACACAAACGGCAGCGAGAACATGCGATAGGCCATCGGAGGAAACTCGACAGGCAGCGACTCTCCGGAAATTCGGACTTCTTCGTGCGCCCATCCTTCTTCGGGAAAGTTCGTCTCATTCCGACCGTCCGAAACGTGGATACAAATCCGAAGCCCCCGCATTCCAATGGCCGTTCCCGGCACAAGGCCCTTGTACCATCCATCGTCCTCCACCATTTCCAAGCTATCGTACGAGGCGGCTCCCCCCATCCCGTAGAAAAGCCAACCCGAGAGGGAGTCCACGGGGCCTTCATCGTGCACCTCCACCGCGATTTCTCCGTCCATCCCGGACTCGAAAGGCCCCATCTTTATCCCCCCGATTTGCGGAGCCGTGGTATCCCCAAGCACGACAAAGAGATATTCCTCGCTCAACCTATTCGCCGCGCCCGCCAGATCCGTTGCTGTGACCGCAACGTGCACCGGTTCCCCAGGCGCCCACGGAACCGGCGGCTCATACTCGACGAGCACATCCGCGCTGTCGCCCTCCGAAATCGTCCCCTCCGAAGCATCCAATTCCACGCCGTTGATCACCAGCCGAACGGACGAAAAATCCACGCCGGCCCCGTCGTCCCGGATACGCAGCCGGATAGGCGCTTCCAGCGACACCTCCACCTCGTCCCGATCCGGCTCCTTCTCCACGAGATAGGGCGGCTCCTTCTCTGAATACGCTCCGAACGCCATCAAAATTTGGGATTTCGGATTTGGGATTTCGGATTGAAAAACGTGCGATTCGCGATCGAAAAGGCTTTCTCTGCGCCACGTGTTCTCCTCGTCCAACACAAACAACCACAGGTGCGCTGGAATGACCTCTTCTTCTTCCGTGGACAGGGAAACCCGCAGTGTCCACGCCCCTTGCTCGTCCCCAACAACCGCGCTATCACCCGAAATGGCCCATACTTCGCCACAACCCACGATGCCCTCCGGTAGCTCCGGCGCGCCTTCCACCGTTCCAAGATGAATCCATCCATCCTGCTCGGGAATCCCGCGAAGGCTCACCGAATCCCCGGATGCTCCCTCCGCCATAAAACTGTCCGCCTCGAAGGCCACCACCGAATCGGAAACGAGTGGATGAAAGCGCCACGGCTCGATGGAGAACGCAACCTCCTCCTCGAAACGGTTCCCGCTCCAATCCTGGGCCGAGACCGTGACCAACACCTCCGCACCGAGGTCAAAGCCAGGCTCCGGTCGTACGGTCACCGCAAGCAGCGAATCGTTCCCCACAATCTCCCTTTCGAGTTGTTCCGCCGCATATTCTTTCCCGTTCACAAGGACGAGCAAACGCGTCGCGTCCAATCCGATTCCCTCATCGCTAACCTCAAAAAAAATCGGCGCGTCCGTGGACACCCACACAGCCCCCGGCGCAGGCCGAAAACTTCCTTTCACCATGCGCGGCGCCACATCGTCCAGGGGGTGCACCGGTCCCGTCATGTCCCCCAATACGCCCTCGTTCCCACACGAATCCACCGCCGTTACGCCATAGAGATACGCGCCCTCCAGTGTGGAAGTCGTGTCGAAAAACGAGGTCTCCCCGGTTTCTCCGAGCACCGTGATCGCGCCATCGCCACTCGCATCGGCCCGATACACCCGGTAGCCCACCGCATCCGGCGCGGAAGAAGCCGACCACATCACAAAGAGCGCCCCACGCTCGTCTCCCGCCGCGTCCATCACTTGAACATCCTCCACCTTCGGAGGCGAAAGCGTATCCCTCGGAACCGCCACGAATACGGAGAATAGTGCAAACGGCCCCCAATTCCCAGAAGCGTCCATCCCGTGCACGTATAACTGATACGGCTCGCTCTGTTCCCGGGCGGGAAAAAACAATGTGCCTTCGATCTCCTCTTTCGGCTCGTCGAACCAGCCGTCCTTCGCCTCAAAGGACATCCCAGTGCCGAACTCCCCGGATGAATCGAATAACGCCTCCACCGCCGTGATCCAAGATCCGCCCCGTCCGCTGTCCGACAGAGCCGCCCATACATATACGCCTTCCCCAGCCGTCACCGTATCCGGCGTCACCTGGATCTGGGACACCAACGGCCCCAACGTATCCGGCGGGAGCGCGGTTCCGGTCGCAGGCTCCGACCACACGCTCTCGTTTCCGAAGCGATCCACCGCGGAGATGTGATAGACGCAGGATACGTCCGCCGCAGCCGTGGTATCTATAAACACTTCAGTGAGTGGTGAGTGGTGAGTGGTGAGTGGATGCGCTCCCCATCTCCCCATCTCTCCATCTCCCTCTCCGTCTTTTTCCTCGGTGCTGCGATAGATGCAAATCCGAGCCACA
>MVCQ01000027.1 GCA_002059205.1 Candidatus Latescibacteria bacterium 4484_107 | reverse complement strand
AGCCCGCACCGTTTCAGGATGCGGTGGTAGGCCTCACGTTCCAGCGCGTAGCTTCGATCCAATCCCTCCCAGTCCCTGTCGAAGCTATACGCATCTTTCATCGTAAACTGCCGTCCCCGAAGTAGTCCCGAACGGGGTCTGGGTTCATCCCGGAACTTCATCTGAATTTGATACCACGTCTGGGGCAGGTCCCGATAGGATCGAATTTCCCCGGCCGCGATCTCCGAAAAGACCTCCTCGTGCGTAGGCGCCAACGCCAGATCCGCCTTCTTCCGATCCTTCAAACGGAACATATCGTCCCCATACTCCGTCCAGCGCCCGGTCCGCTCCCACAGATCTCGGCGACTCAGTGTGGGCAGAAGAAACTCCTGCCCTCCGATCCGATCCATCTCCTCCCGTACAATACCCTCGATTTTTCGGAGCACCCGCCATCCGAGCGGAAGATAGCAATACACGCCCGCCATGTGCATCCGAATCATCCCGGCTCGCAACATCAGCCGATGGCTTTTGATCTCCGCATCGGAGGGAGTCTCTTTCAATGTAGGAATAAATGCCCTCGACAGCCTCATAAAATCTCCTCAGTTACCGCGTTAAACAACGATTTCACCGCAGAGACGCAAAAGCAATGGGACACGGATAAAACGGATTTTCACGGATCAAACAAAGTAAGCGCACGTGAGAATCCGAACAATTTTGGGCATCCTCGCTCTATAAAAACCTTGCCGGAAAACAAGATGTTGCAGGTTAGAAGTACAAAGAGGAAATGCTCTCATGAGGACCTTTTTGGGCTTCTTTGCGGTTTCTCGTCTCTGCGGTGAAAACAGGAACATGATTTTGTCCGATTCCTTACGACCGTTTCGGAGTTTTGAGCATCAGGGCCAGCCCCGCCGCGATCAGACAGGATATCCCGGCGATGATAAACGGCGTGATCCACGCGCTCACGTCGCCGCCTTGAGCGGCATCCTTAAAGTGTCCGGCCACCTGAGGGCCAGCGATGCCCGCGACTCCGTAGGCTAAGAATACCCATCCGTAATTCGTGCCCACATTTTTGTTTCCAAAGAAATCGGCCGTTGCGGCGGGGAAGAGCGCAAAGTTGCCGCCGAAATTGAAGCCGATGAGGCATGCCCCGATGATCAGCCCAAGGGGCGTCGCCCCCAGCTTGAAGAAGAGGAGCATGATGATGCCCTGGAACAGACACATCAGGAAGAGGGAGAACTTCCGTCCGATCTTATCGGAGACGGTGCCCCAGACAATCCGGCCGAGTCCGTTCAGGATCGCATACCACGCCATCGCCGTTCCCGCGATCGTGCCTGCCGCCGCCGCTTTCGCGGCACCACTGGCTTGCAGCGCGTCGATGCCGAACAGGCGGATGCAGTAGATCACCATCAGTCCGGCCAGCCCGGATCCGATAAACATCAGCAACAGCATATAATACTGCGGCGTTTTCAACATCTCCGAACTGGTGAGATCCACCGCGCCCGTGGCCTTCCCCGATCCCGTTGCCTCTGGCGGATTCCAGCCCTTCGGTTTGTATCCCGCCGGAGGATTAACCATGACGATGCTGCCCAAAAGCACGAATACTAGGAAGACGACTCCGTAGATGAAGAAAACACTTTGCACGCCGGGCAACCCGAAAATGTGCGTTGTGTTGAGCAGGCCGCCGAACCAACTTCCGGCCAGTTTCACCCACAGTGTCGCGCCGAAACCGAATCCCGCTACCGCAAGACCGGTGATCATCCCCTTCTTATCGGGAAACCATTTCACCCCGACCGCGATGGGAACGACGTACGCCAAACCGATGCCCGCGCCGCCGATGACCCCGATGCAAAGAAGCTGCGCCGCGAACGAGCGACCTAAAAAGCCGCCGAGCATATACCCTATGCCCAGCACAATTCCTCCAGCGACCGCTATCGGCCGGGGGCCCACCTTCGCCTGCAGGCGCCCCGCAAGCACCATAACGACCGCGAACGTCGCCAGTCCGGCGGAAAAAACCCACGCAGCCTGGGTGGCTGAAAAACCGTACAACCCCCCATCCGCGATGGCGAGCGTGATTTTCTTGGTGAATACACTCCACGCATAAATGGCGCCGAGACAAAGCTGAATAAGCACCGCGCCGACGACCACGAACCACCGGTTCATTGTATCTTGATTCGACATTTTTGTCCTTTTCCTTTGCTGTTTTTGTTTAAGGGGAAGGGTTCGCTTTTCTAACCCCACTCATCGAACTCAGGAACTCAGTCTTAGGGGATTTGGCGGAAAATTTCGGGTTTCGTCCGGAGTTACCCGTTTACGGGTTTGTGATAAACCGTTGAAGCGGTAACTCCGAACGCGCCCCATCCAAACATTGAATCGAAGCGCATCAGGCTGATTTTTTTCTGAAATCCGATGAAACCATGAAGGGCTAATTCCGCTTTTCCGGGCGGAATTCGGGCTTCTGGCCGTGAAAATTCCGCACCAGCCGGAACAAACGAAAGAAGGCTTATGAAGAAACAGGCCCGGCCTGACCGAAGCCGGGCCGGGCCTGTTTAATTTTCCAAAAACACCGTTTGCAGTGCGAGCTTCAGCCCGTTTGACAGGCACTGAAGTGCCCACTACGAACGACGATTACTGTCTTTCGTGCACCAGCGTTTCCACGACGCTCGGATCAGCCAGGGTGCTCGTATCGCCGATCTGATCTGTCGCATTCTCCGCGATTTTCCGAAGGATACGCCGCATGATCTTGCCGGAACGCGTCTTGGGCAGCGCAGGGGCGAATTGGATCTTGTCGGGCGCGGCGATCGGGCCGATCTCCCTGCGCACATGCATGATCAATTCCTTGCGAAGTTCCTCGCTCGACTCCATGCCATCCACCAGGATGACGAACGCGTACAATCCCTGTCCCTTGATGTCGTGCGGCATCGGAGCCACGGCGGCCTCGGCCACCTTATCGTGGCTGACCAGCGCGCTCTCGACCTCGGCGGTCCCGATCCGGTGACCGGATACGTTTACGACGTCGTCAATTCGGCCCATCAGCCAGAGATCGCCGTCCTCATCCACCCGGCATCCGTCGCCGGTGAAATACAGGTCCTTGTACATCGAGAAATACGTATCGATGAACCGCTCGTGATCGCCCCACATGGTGCGCATCATGCCCGGCCAGGGCTTCTTGATGCAGAGCTTGCCACCCTCGTTCACGTCGCACTCGGTGCCGTCGTCGCGAAGCACAATCGGCTCCACTCCGAAGAAGGGTCGCAACGCCGCTCCCGGCTTCAGGACGTGCGCGCCCGGCAGCGGCGCAATTAGAATGCCGCCGGTCTCGGTCTGCCACCAAGTGTCCACGATGGGAATCTTCCCCTTTCCGATGACGTTGTAATACCACATCCAGGCCTCCGGGTTGATCGGCTCGCCCACGGACCCCAGGACTCTCAGGCTGCTCAAGTCATACTTATTCGGCCACTCATCGCCCCGCGCGATCAACGCCCGGATGGCCGTCGGCGCGGTGTAGAAGACGGTAACCTTGTATTTCTCGACGATCTGCCAGAACCGGCCCGCATCCGGATAGGTGGGCACGCCCTCGAACATCAGACTCGTACCCCCGTTGGCCAGCGGCCCGTACACGATGTAGCTGTGCCCGGTCACCCAGCCGATGTCGGCGGTGCACCAGTAAACGTCGTCGTTATGGATGTCAAAAATATACTTATGCGTAAGCGTGGTGTGAAGCAGGTAGCCCGCGATCGTGTGGACCACGCCCTTGGGTTTCCCCGTGGATCCCGAAGTATACAGAATGAACAGCGGGTCTTCCGCGTTCATCCGCTCCGGATCACACGTCTCGCTCGCTCCGGCCATTTCGTCATGATACCAGACATCCCGGCCGTTCTCCATCGCGCAGGCCTCCGCGTTGCGCTTCACGACCACAACCTTTTCGATGGAAGGCGTGTCCTTGAGCGCCTCGTCGGCGATGTTCTTCAAATGGATGTGTTTTCCCGCGCGCAGGGAAACATTGGAGGTGATCAGCACCTTGCAGTTCGAGTCGTTAATCCGGTCGGCCAACGCATCCGCGCTGAACCCACCGAACACGACGGAATGAATGGCGCCGATCCGGGCGCAAGCAAGCATCACGATCGGCAGTTCGAGGACCATCGGCATATAGATGGCCACCCGGTCGCCCTTCTTGATGCCGTAGGATTTCAGCACATTGGCGAACTTGCAGACCTCCTTGTGAAGCGCCTCGTACGTGAGCGTTTGCGTGTCCTCCTCCGGCTCTCCCTGCCATACGAGCGCGGGCTTCGTCCGAAGATCGGTCTTCAGATGCCGGTCCAGGCAGTTGTACGTGATGTTCAATTCTCCGTCCTCGAACCACGTATGCTCGATGGTCCGTCCCATGGTGTCCCACGTGTATTTGCGGGCTACGGTGGGTTTCTTGAACCAGTCCAACGTCTCGGCCTGCTCGAGCCAGAACCCGTCGGGATCCTCGATGGATCGTTCGTACATCGTCTTGTACTGCTCGGCGTTGATATACGCCCTGGCCACCACCTTATCCGAAGGCGGGAACGTCCGCTTCTCGGTCATCAGCGAATCCGTCGAGATGGCTTCTTTTTTCTCAACTGCCATGCTGCCTCTCCTTCTCATTATTGGATACAAACTACTTTGCCCGTATCCGTTCGGTTTACCACTGCTCGATCATCTTTAACAACACGTGCAAATCCTGCTTCATCCGATCCGTAAGACTTGGGGGAGCGATCCAGTCCTCGAGCGGCCGATCCAACTGTTCCTTCACAAAGTCCCGATCCTCCTTTAGTTTTGCGAGCGCCGCCTCCGCCGTGTAATGCTCTTCACGAAGCAGCCGCCTGATCAAAAAAACGACCTTGAGATCGTGCGCGCGATACGCCCGATTGCCCGCCCGATTTTTCTTCGGTCTTAAGAGCGGAAACGCGTCTTCCCAGTACCTCAAAATATGAGGCTTAACCTCCGTTAATTTCGAGACCTCACCGATGGCGTAATACTTTTTCTCGCGGATCTTGCCCATCGTGAAGCCTCCCTTCGGGGGAAGTCATTGGTCATTAGTCATTAGTCATCAGTGCCCCACCACGCTCCCCTAATGACAAATGACGAATGACGTTCTTTCAAGCCCAAACCTCCGGTTTGGCATCCCGCACCATCAGATCGAATACCGCATCCTGGGGCGTTTTACCTTCAAACAACAGCTTGTACATCTGATCCGTGATGGGCATCTCCACGCTCAATTTCCGAGACAGTTGAAAGGCGGACCGCGTAGTCGGTACCCCCTCGGCCACCATCCCGCCCAGTTTCCTCATCACCTCGTCCAAGCTGCGCCCTTTCCCGATTTCCTCGCCCACGTGCCGGTTTCGGCTATGCGGACTGATGCACGTGGTGATCAGATCTCCCATCCCGGACAAGCCCGCAAAGGTCTCCGCGCAGGCTCCCATCGCCCGGCCCAGCCGGGAGGTCTCCGCCGCGCCTCTTGTCAGCAAAGCGCCCTTCGTATTGTCCCCGAATCCCAATCCGTCGCAGATCCCGGATGCTAAAGCAATGACGTTCTTGAGCGCCCCCCCCAATTCGACGCCTAGGATATCGGAGTTCGTGTACACCCGGAAGTTGGGCGTCATGAACGCGTCCTGAATCCGCTCCGCAGTGCTTTGGTCCTTCGAAGCCGTCACCACCGTGGTGGGAATTTTCCGGCTTACCTCCTCCGCATGACTCGGGCCGGAGAGCGTGGCCACCCGGGCCGGGGCGAGTCCGCCGATCTCTTCGAGCAACACCTCCGACATGCGCTTCAACGTTACGTTCTCGATCCCCTTGGCCACATTTACGACCAACGATTTGGGCGCGAGCATCGAAGCGGCTTGACGGGCCACGGAACGCGCGAATTGACACGGAACCGCGAACACCACCATCTCTTGATCCGGCACGATGTCGGACAATTCGTCGGAGATCAGGACCCGCTCCGGAATCCGTACTCCGGGAAGATAGACCGCATTCTCCCGGGTGCGGATCGTCCGCTCCACCTGATCGGACTCAAACTGCCACAGCCCCACATTATGTCCCTTTTCCGCCAACAGGATCGCCAGAGTGGTGCCCCATCCGCCTGCACCGATCACTCCGATGTTCATCTTTCCTCCTGGAACCTTCACCACGGAATCCCACGGAAATACACAGAAATTCGTGTTTATCCGTGTTTATCCGTGGTGGATGGTTTTTTTGTCCTCGTTCTCTTGCCGAAGCGGTTTTCCTCTCCCCGGATCAGGCGTCCGATGTTGGCGCTATGCCGCAGAACGAGAAGGCCGCCGACCACACAACCGAAGGCGAGCAAGGGGTTGGAAATGTCCGCTTGCAGGCCAAAGCGCCCGACGAACAGCGCGATCGGAAGCACCGCCGCGGCCGAGATCGAACCCACGGACACGTATCCAGTCGAGAACGTCAACAGGCACCAGACGCCCAGCGCAATTAGTACCGGGATCGGAGCCAATGCGAACCACACTCCGGCAGCCGTCATGACGCCCCGTCCTCCCTTAAATCCGGCGAACAGGCTCCAGATGTGGCCTACGACCGCCGACATGCCCGCCGCAATCTGTATCAGACCCGGATCGAGCACCGCTTGTCCAATCGCGATCCGGGAGACAAAGAGCACGGCAATAGCTCCCTTGGCCCCATCCACGATGGCTACAAACAGCGCCGGCCCCCATCCCATCACCCGATACACATTGGTGGCTCCGGCGTTTTTGCTTCCGAATTTCCGAATATCTATGCCCTTCAAGACCCGGCACACGAGAATGCTCGTGGGGATCGAGCCCAGCAGGTAGCTTAAAACAATTACCGCAACCACAGTCAGCATAAGGAGTTCTCCATGAACCGACCTTCAGGAATAAGCGGGATAGTCCGGAAGTTAGTTCCCCGTCAAAAAAATGCCACAAACCCGGAGCTTCAGCAATCGGGCAAGAGATTGCCCTCCAACGCAAATCCGTAGAAGGCGAATCCTTTCGCCGACCGGGGGACTTTTTCCCCTCCTGAAAGTACTACCCGAAGCCGCCAATATAAAAAATTTTCGCCTTCATGTCAAGGCTTCTTTTTTGGTAGCGGGCACCATGGGCTATCCGCCGTCCGCTACGCCGCCCCCTTGATCCGGCCCCGCATCCGGCCGTTCACAGCCCCTTTGAGGCGAACGTCCACGATCCGTCCCATCCAGGCATCCCCGCCCTCCGCCATTATCCGGATGTAGTTGTCCGACAGTCCCGTCAAAAGTCCCGTTTTTCGATCCCGCCTTCCCTCGAACAACACTGGAAGTGTTTGCCCCACAAACTGCTCTGCGAAGGCCAGACGCTTTGTCTCCCCGATTTTCCGGAGCACCGCCGCCCGTTCTTTTTTCACCTTTTCGGGCACCTGATTTTTCATCCCGGCGGCTTTGGTTCCCGGTCGCTTCGAAAAGGGAAACACGTGCAGATAGGACAAAGGCAACTCCTCAATCAAACACCGGGTGCGCTCGAATTGCGCGTCCGACTCTCCGGGAAAGCCCGCGATCACATCCGCGCCCAACGCGATCCCCGGAACACGCTCGTGCAGCAAGGAGATCACCTCGTGGCGCGCATCCGCTCCAACCCTTCGATTCATTCGTCTCAATATCTCATCGTCCCCGCTCTGCAGCGAAAGATGCACGTGCCGACACACTCTCTTCGACCGCGCGATAAAGTCTATCCACGCTTTTGAAAAGTCGGGGCAGGCGATGGAACTCAATCGAAATCGCTCCAATCCTTCCAGATGCTCCAAGCGCTCCAGGATGTCCAACAGATTTAGAGAGGGCGAAAGATCGAGTCCATATTTTGCAATGTGAACCCCCGTCAGCACGATCTCCCGATAGCCCGCCTCGACCAGGCGCTTCGCCTCCCGAAGGATATTTTCCAGGGGCCGGCTTCGGCTGGGTCCCCGTGCGAACGGCACGATGCAATACGAGCAAAATTGGTCGCATCCATCCTGAATTTTTAGAAGCGCCCGCGTATGCCCCGAAAGCCCCCGCACGTCCCATTCCGCAAATCGGCGCAACTCGTCCCTCGGCCCTACAACTATCTTCGGGCCTCCATCCAATACATGCGATACCAGGTCCGGAAGCTCCGTCTTTCCCCCGGTTCCGACGACGAACCCCACGCCCTCGATTTCCGCCAGCCTGTTCGGATCCGTCTGCGCGTAACATCCCGTCGCCACTACCAATCCATCCTTGCAGACCTGCGCCGCGCGTCTCAGCGCCTGCCGACATTGGTAGTCGGTGCGCTGCGTGACCGTACACGTGTGCACCACACATATATTCGACGGCTCTCCGAAAGGGACGATCCGAACGCCCCGTTTGCGGAAGGCCTCCCGCATGCCTTCCGTCTCATACTGATTGAGCTTGCACCCCAAGGTGTAGAAAGATACCGTCTTGTTTTGCGCGACTGTGGCGTTCGACACTTGATTTTCCTAGTGAGGGCCGCAATACGCGGCATGGCTGCCATTTGAGCTTTTGTTTGGTGATGTGGAACCTACCCCCCCGGCTCCCTTCCCTATAAGGGAAGGGGGAGTGTTTTTTTTGTTTTCGGAGGGATGGCTCCCCTCCCCGTTTCGGGAAGGGGTTCAAGAAAAGGAGCGAGCATTTCGTGAAAATGGCTTAACACGGAAAGGCTAAGGAAGAAGCACCCTCAGCCTTTCCGTTTTTCTCTTACTTTTCCCGGAAGGCCGGTCCGATATTATTCCTTGGTCCCGGACTCCGGCTTCTCGGGAGTTTCCTTAGTCGGGAGTTCCTCTGTCCCCGCTTCCGCTTCAGGGGCCGTTTCCGACTCGGTCTCAGAGGAGTCCTCCGTTTTTTCTTCCTCAACCGACGCGGTGTCCGGGACTTCAGGGGCTTCCGCCTCTTCGGCCACTTCCTCTTTCGGAGCCGTCTTCGAAGCTTCGGATTTCTCCTCAGTAGCCTCTGAGGCGGTTGGCGTCTCTTCGGCCATTTCCTCTTTCAGAGCCGTGTCCGAGGGTGCTGGAATCTCCCCGGCAGCCTCCGGGGGTTTCGAAGCCTCCTTTCCCGGAGCCGTCTCCGATTCCGCAACTTTCTCAGAGCCTTCCGAAGGTTTCGCCGTTTCTTCCGGAGTGGATGGTTTAGCCGTTTCTCCCGCCTCCTCCGATAGCGCGGGCTCCAGTGTTTCGGCGACTTCTCCCACCGTTGTGGGCTTGGGCGCATACTTGGCGCGGTAGGCCTCCAATTCCTCCCGTTCCTTACCCCGGAAGTACTCCCGCACACTCAGCACGATCCGCCGCTGCTGGCCGTCGAACTCGATCACCTTTAACGGGAGTTCGTCGCCCACCGAAAGCACTTCCTCCGGTTTCCGGATGCCCGGTTGAGCTAACTGCGATGTGGGCACAAATCCTTCCACATCTCCATCCAACTCCACGATGGCTCCGCGATCGAGCAGGCGCACCACGCGTCCGATGGTCTCCGTTCCTTCGGCATAGCGTGCGGCCAGCGTCTCCCACGGATTTTCAATCGTCTGTTTGTATCCCAATGAAATGCGGCGTTTTTTTCGATCTATGTTCAGGACGACCACTTCCGCCATTTCGCCCTTCTTCATCACCTCGCTGGGATGATGGATCCGCCTGGTCCACGACATATCCGAGATGTGCACCAGCCCGTCGATCCCTTCCTCCACCTCTACAAACGCTCCGAAGTTAGTCAGGTTTCGCACCTTACCCATAACCCGGGATCCCACCGGATAGCGTTCGTCCAGCGTCTCCCACGGATCCGGTTCGACCTGTTTCAGCCCGAGAGAAATTTTCTCTTCGGCCTTGTTGATTTTCAGGATCACGGCTTCCACAACGTCCCCGATGGCCACCACTTTGGACGGATGCCGGATGTGCTGGGTCCACGACATTTCGGAGATGTGCACCAGTCCCTCGATGCCTTCCTCTAACTCCACAAAGGCACCGTAGTCGGTGATGCTCACGATTTTCCCGCGCACTTTCTCGCCGACCGGATATTTTTCCTCCACGTGTTCCCACGGATAGGCCGTCAACTGCTTCAACCCCAGCGAAATCCGGTCCCGCTCCGCCTCGTAGTTGAGGATCTTCACCTCCAACTCATCTCCGATAGCCACCAACTCGGAGGGATGACTCACCCGCCCCCACGACATATCTGTGATGTGGAGC
>MVCQ01000026.1 GCA_002059205.1 Candidatus Latescibacteria bacterium 4484_107 | reverse complement strand
AATCCATGGTTGAAGGCCGTCTCGTCGTTCAAACCGAACGCGAATGCGCCGTCGAGGAAAATCGAGACCCGGTTGGAACGCTTTTTCTGACGGACGATACTCGTAATTTGCATTATCCCTCGTGAGACGGAAAACGTGAAACGTGAGGAGTGCCGGCTGTTACTTTACCTTTTGCGTTCTACGCACTTCCCTTTTCCTCCTCGGCTTCCGGCTCCTGACTTCCCTCCGCACTTCCAAGATGCAACTCCTGCCGCAGTTTCTCCTCAATCTCCCGGGCCGCATCGGGATGCTCCCGGAGGAAGGCTTTGGCGTTTTCCCGGCCCTGGCCCAATCGTTCATCGCCGTAGGAGAACCACGTACCGCTTTTGGTCAGGAGGCCCTTGTTCACGCCCATGTCCACCAGGCCGCCTTCCTTTGAGATGCCCCATTGGCCCGCGCCATACATCAGATCGAATTCAGCCGTGCGGAAGGGCGGTGCCACCTTATTTTTGACGACCTTCACCCGCGTCCGGTTTCCGATGTTATCCTGTCCATCCTTGATGGCGGCGATACGCCGGATGTCCATCCGGACGGAGGAGTAAAACTTGAGCGCCTGCCCTCCCGTGGTGGTCTCCGGGTTTCCGAACATGACGCCGATTTTCATCCGGATCTGATTGGTGAAAATGAGACACGTTTTGGAACGGCTCACCGTGCCCGTCAGTTTGCGCAGGGCCTGAGACATCAGCCGGGCGTGCAGTCCCATGTGAGAATCGCCCATCTCGCCTTCCAATTCGGCGCGCGGAACCAGAGCGGCCACCGAATCCACCACAATCAGATCCAACGCCCCGCTACGCACGAGCGTATCCGTGATCTCCAAAGCCTCTTCTCCGCAGTCGGGCTGGGAGACCAACAGGTTGTCCGTATCCACGCCCAATCTCCTGCCCCAGACCGGATCCATACTGTGCTCTGCGTCGATGTAAGCCGCCAGCCCTCCCAACTTTTGGGCTTCGGCGATGATGTGGAGCACCAGCGTGCTTTTGCCCGAGGACTCCGGGCCGAAAATCTCCACCACACGCCCTCTCGGAACGCCTCCGAGCCCCAACGCCGCATCCAATTCCAGCGACCCGGTTGGAATCGCGTCCACCTGCACCTGGGCCCCTTCGTCGCCTAATCGCATAATCGCGCCCTTCCCAAACTGCTTACTGATCTGGGCCAACGCCAGATCGAGCGCTTTTCCCTTCCCATTCGAGATTTCAGCCATTCAGATCGCTCCTTTCGTAAGCTATTAGTATACCGCTTCACCTTCAGTTTTTCTTTTTTCACCACTGAGCGCGCAGAGTGCGCAACGCAAGCATAACCAAAACGCTCGCAGTTCTCTGCGGTCTTTGCGGTGCAATTCATACAGAGTCGGGGAAAAAAGAAAAATTCCAACGTGAGTGGGTATATAGAGGTCAGGGGGCAGGGAATAGGGACCAGAGATCAGCGCCTACTCCCCCCACGATCCCCGTCCCCTGTTTTTCCCGTCATTTCCCGATTAACTCCAATTTTTTCTGAACCGACCTGTTCCCGGGATCAAGCTTCAACGATCGTTTCCATTGGATCTTCGCTTTCTCTATTTTCCCCAGTGCCTCGGCCACATCTCCGAGATGTTCAATAATCACCGCATTTTCCTGTTCCAACTGCGCTGCTCGTTCGATATAGTGCTCCGCTTTTTCCAAATCTCCGAGACGAAAATAGACCCACCCTAAGCTGTCTAAAAAAGCCCCGTTTTGAGGCTCTTTGTCCACGGCTTTCTTCAGCATTGCCAGGGATTCGTCTAATCGGATGCCTTTGTCCGCGAAGAGATACCCCAGATAATTCAGCGCCAAAGTATATTCCGGATCCACCGACAGTAGCTTTTCAAACGTGCGGATTCCCTCGTCGAACTGTCCCGCCCGCTCCTGTACGCGACCCAATTCAAACAGATACGTTACATTCTCCGGATCGAGCGTCACGGCCTTTTTCAGAGCAGCAACGGCTCTCTGAAAATCCTTTAGATTCGCTGTTGCCACGCCGAGGAAAAACCACATTTTGCTGTTGTGGGGAAGAAGCTCTAGCCCTTGTTTCAACAGCGATTGCGCCTCGGCATAGTGCTTCATACAGAGATTGACATATCCCGCGTTTACCCATCCGTCCTCGCTGTGTTCATCGAGTCGGATGAGGTTCTGAAAGGCCTTCAGGGCCTCGGGGAAGTTTTCCATCTCGGTCAGACTCCGTCCGAGATAATAATACAGGGGCGCGTCGTCCCCATAGCGCTCCAGAGCATCCCGGGCGATTCGACGGCAGTCTTCGTACGCCTGGAGGTGATAATAGGCCATTGCCAGATTTTGCATGATTTCCGGGTTTTGCGGCAATTTCTTGAAATGAACGATCGCCCGGTCCCATTGCTTAGTGGATAGATATAATTCTCCAAGTCGCCTCCGAATCCGCTCATGGGTGGGTCTTTGCTGCAAAGCGTCCTCATAAACCGCGCGCGCCTCCTCCTTTTTTCCGCATTCTTCCAGAAGATTTCCCAGCGCTAAAGCCACTTCCTCGAGTCCGGGATATTCCTGGAGCAACTTTCGGTACAAAGTTTCGGCCTGGCCCATCCGGCCGGTCATGCTGTAAACGGAGGCCAATCGCATCCGGACCTCCGGAGACGGATGCCGCCGCTGAAGTTCCTTCAAAAGCGTGATGGCCTTCTCCGGCTTCTTCTCCCTCAAATAGAGCGCCACGAGATGAAAAACCTCCTGGGGGGAGTACTCCTGCATTTCGATAATCTGTTCCGACTGCCTGATGGCATCATCCAGATCTCCGGTCCGGGCGTATAGCATGGACAGGAAACGGCGCGCGCGCACCGAGCCAGGATCGGCATGCACGGCTTTTTCCATAAATCCCAGAGCGGCCTTCTCGTTGCCCACGATCAGGTAGTCGCGGGCCAGGGCTTGATAAACCGGAGCCGAAGTCAGGTCGTCGGCCAAGAGCGCTCCCAATTCCACGATGGCTTTATCGTAATCCCCCTGAAATTCAAACACCTTGGCCCGGACGAAGCGATCTACAACCATGGGAGAAACCCTGGAAACTTCCTGAGGGGCTTCGGGAGAAGCCTTCATCCCTTTGGTCGCGGCACATCCCCATGCCTGAACCATACTCGCAAACAACAGCATTATCAAGCCGTGTTTCATCGTTTTCCCCTTGTTTATTCATTTCACCCGAAACACCGTATTGTGTTTCTAAATATAACTTTTAACCTCCCGGAAGTCAACGGTTTTCTTGCTCGAATCCCATAGCCCCTTCGGGGAATGTCAGCGATCAAAATCCGAATGCCAAATGAAGCTCAAAGACGAAAGCCCAAAACTGGATGAAGCGCCCTTTGACATTCCTTGTTGCATCGGGATTTTGTAATCCCGATGTTCAGCCTTGCGGCATCTAAGGTTCGGGATTACAAAATTCCGAACCACCCCCCAAGGATGGTGCTATTTGGTTTTTGGAATTTGATATTCATTTTCAAATTCCGCCGCATCCCGAATGGTGTACCGATATCCCTGCTCGGTGAGGAAAAGCTGGCGGTTGGCCGCAAACTCCTGATCCCGTGTGTCCCGCGTCACCAACGAGTAAAAGTGAGCCATGGCCCCTCGTTTTTTGGGCCGTAAAATACGTCCGAGCCGCTGCGCCTCCTCCTGCCGCGATCCGTACGTCCCCGACACCTGAATGGCCACGCTCGCATCCGGCAGATCCACGGCGAAATTGGCCACCTTCGAGACCACTAAGATCCGAAGCTCACCCCGTCTGAATTTGCCATACAATTCCTCCCGCTCCAAATTCCCGGTCGCTCCCGTAATAATAGGCGCATGCAGCCGCCGGGCAATTTCCTTCACCTGCTGGATATAGAGGCCGATCACCAGAATCTGATCCTCCGGATGTTGTTCGATGAGCCGCTTCAATAACGCGAACTTGGCCGGATTTTCCGATGCGATCCGGAACTTGGCCCGTTTGGAAGCCACGGCGTACTCCATCCGCAACTCCGGAGGCATAGGCACCCGAATCTCACAGCATTCGGCCGTGGCGATCCATCCCTCCTTCTCCAGTTCCTTCCACGGCACGTCGTATTTTTTTGGTCCGATCAAACTGAACACATCCGTCTCCAGGCCGTCCTCCCGCACCAACGTGGCCGTCAGCCCCAGGCGCCGCTTGCTCTGGATCTCCGCCGTAAACCGGAAAACCGGCGCCGGCAAAAGGTGCACCTCGTCGTAGATCACCAGACCCCAGTTCCCCAGATTGAACAGCGGGAAGTGCGGAAACTCCCCGTCCTTCCGATGCCGGTACGTGAGAATCTGATAGGTCGTTATGGTGATGGGGCGAATCTCTTTCCGTTCTCCCGAATACTCGCCGATGTCCTCCGGAGAAAGATCGGTCTTATCCAGCAACTCGTCCCGCCACTGGCGAAGGGCGGTGATGCCCGTGGTCAGGATCAGGGTCTCGTTTTTCAGCCGCTCCATCACCGCCATGCCCACCACGGTTTTTCCGGCCCCGCACGGAAGCACGATCACGCCGCTTCCGCCCTCCAGACCGCCGCCTGCATAGAAAATATCCACCGACTCCCGTTGATAGGCCCGAAGTTCGAAAGGTTCGCCTCCTGAAGTCCGATCCCGAAGCTGAAGCGGCAGATAGGTCCCGCTTACATACCCGGCCAGATCCTCGACGGGAAATCCGATCCGGATCAAAGCCTGCTTGACGTGTCCCCGGAACATCGGATGGATCCGGATTGTGCGCGGATCCAAAAGCTCGTTTAAATAGGGTTTCGCCGCCTTCGTATTCCAGATCTCCGCCATCAGCGCCGGATCCTCGGAAACGAGCACGAACTCCCCGTCCTGCTTTATCAGCTTGATCCGACCGTACCGGGAGATCTGATCCGCCACCTCCGCTTTGATGTTTTGCGGCACCTCGTATTTGCTGAACCGTTCCAACGCCTCGATGATGTGCGCTCCGGTCATGCCCGAAGCCGCCGCATTCCAAAGGGATACCGGGCTGATCCGATAGGTGTGAATGTGCTCCGGGCTTTTTTCCAGCTCCGCAAACCGCGCCAGCGCATCCCGCGCTTCCTCGTACCGGGGGTGGTCCACCTCCAACAACACGGAACGGTCACTTTGCACAATCATCGGCTGGGTGGGATCGTAGGTCATAGAGACGAACTCCTTTGGATAGGGAAAGGTAAAACGTAAAACGTAAAACGTAAAACGTAAAACGTAAAACGTAAAGCGTAAAGCGTGAACGGCAAGACGGGAGGTGGAATCAGGTGAGGGGGACGTTTTGCGGCAAGTCGGGCGGCTCCTTATGGACATCTGGTTCCGCGCTGTTTTGGGCGGTTTGATATGGGATGTCTGGCTCGCGTATGACGTGGTTGCGTTGTTGCGGGACCATTGTTAACAGCAGACGAATAATCTCGGTGAGCAGGCGCAGACGATGCTGAATAACCTGGTCGGTTACGTTTTACGCTTCACGTTTTACGCCTCACCGAACCACCCGAATAGCCGGCCTTCTTCTCCGTCCGTATTTTGTCATCAAAATCACCCCGGCGATAAATCCTCCGATGTGCGCGAACCAGGCCACACCGCCCCCGCCTGCGGATTCCGCGCCCGCCTGGAGGATCTGCATCAAAAACCAGAATCCCAGTACGATTACGGCCGGGACGCGGATAATTCGTATGAAGAAGAAAAAGAAGATCAGTACGGAAACGCGCGCCGAGGGAAAACGCACGAAATAGGCGCCCAGCACGCCCGCAATGGCCCCGCTGGCGCCCAGCATCGGAATGGGTGAATTCAGATTGGCGAGCACGTGCGCGGCGGCAGCGATCACGCCGCAGGTCAAGTAGAACAGCGCGAATCGGACGTGGCCTAATACATCCTCCACATTGTTCCCGAAAATCCACAGGTAGAGCATATTTCCGATGATGTGAAAAAAGCCCCCGTGCATAAACATCGCCGTGAACACCGTCAAAATTAGTGGAATCGGGGTCTCCGGAGGCAAGTCCACAAGATGGCTCAATTCGTAAGGCCGCATCGCCATCTGCGCCACCACGTAGTCGAATCCCCTCGTAGCCAATAGCTGACGAATAAAGACCGCACAGTTGAGTCCGATCAGCGTCAGGGTTACGAACGGGAAGGTCCGCGTGGGATTGTTGTCTTTCAGAGGGATCATGGGACGCCTTTTTCAGAAGATCGCGTTTGCGTTTCAAAACGGGTCAGAAGGGAAAACGAGCTACGTGAAACGTGAAGAAAACCCGCCCCCCTCCTGCCGTGCGATAAACCGCACGGTTCGATGCGTGCGTCTGAACTCAGTCCCCGCCGTGACGTTCACGTCACGGCCGGAAGGGAGCGCCACGTAACAAAGGTTTTAGCCGTTTCCGAAAAGAACTTCAAGATAAAACATTCTTTCGCTTTCGTCAACCCTTATTTTTTGTACTCAAAAAAAAGAGATTGCTTTCTTGGCCCGGATCGTTTATCTTTAAGCAATCAAAATTTTCTCTCACCGATCACCAATTATCTATTATTAGAAAGGGACGTTATGCTGAAAGTCTTGCGCGAAAATACCAGGCTGGCATTCTTCGTGTTCTGTTTTATCATCGTATGTTTCGTGGGCATGATGGTGTTCCAATGGGGTATGGGCGGGTTCGGCTCCGTCCCCACCGCTATCGGCGAGATCAATGGCCGGAAGATCACCCCGCAAGAATTCCAGAAGGCCATGGAGTCGGCGTATGCCCAGGCCAAGCAGAACTCCGATCAGGAGCCCGACCGCGGGAAGTTGATCCAGGACACGTGGGAGAAATTCGTCCAGCAAATCCTTATTTCCCAGGCCATCGAAGAGCAGCATATCATCGTGACGGACAAGGAGGTCGTGCACTATCTGCACGCGCAGCCGCCGGCCTTTCTCCGGCAGGAACAATTCAAGCCCCTTTTCTTCACGGAGGATCAGTTCGATCCGGAGAAATACCGGCGATTTCTGGACGATCCAGCCACCTTTGAAAATGAGAACACGCGCGGACTGGCCATGTATCTGGAGAATTACGTCCGCTCGGTGCTGCCTGCTCAAAAGCTTCAGGATCGGATCCTCGGTCTGGCCCGCGTCACGGACGCCGAGGTTCGGCAGAAATACACAGAAGACCACGAAAAGGTGCGGGTTCGATACGTGGCACTGCCCGCGAACACTATCCCGGATTCCCTTCTTGAAATTACGGACGATGAGGTCCGGGCATACTACGAGGGGCATCAGGAGGACTTCCGGGAGGACGCCAAGCGTCGCCTCATCTATGTCCAATTCGACAAAACGCCTTCGCCGTCAGATTCGGCTGCGGTCCAGGAGGAAGCCGAAGAACTGGCCAAGAAAGCCCGGTCGGACGCGGACTTCGCCGAATTGGCCCGGGAAAATTCGGAGGATCCCGGATCTGCCTCCAAGGGCGGCGAGCTGGGATACTTTGGGCGTGGTCGGATGGTGCCGGCGTTCGAGAAGGCCGCTTTCGCCCTCAAAATAGGGCAGATCTCCGATCCCGTGCTCTCCCGTTTCGGATGGCATATCATCCAACTGGAGGATCGCCGCCGGAAAGATGGGGAAGAGGAAATCCGGGCCCGGCACATTTTACTTAAGATAAAACCCGGAGAGGACACGCTTCAAGACGCGCGTCAGCAAGCCGAATGGCTCAGGGACATTGCCGAAAAACAAGGCATTACCAAAGCGGCGGAGAGCAAGAAGCTGCCTCTCCGAGACAGCGGTTTTTTCTCCAAAGGCAACTTTATTCCCGGCATCGGCGGACAGGTTGCCTCCCTGATGGAGTTTGTTTTCCGAAGCGATATAGGGGCTCTTCGGATTTACCAAAACGAACGCGCCTACTACCTGCTGGAACTGGCGGAAATACGTGAAGCTGGGATATCGCCTTTGGCGGAAGTCGAAAAACGCGTGCGACGTTTGGTCCAGAACGAGAAAAGGAAAGAACTCGTCCGATCGGGTCTTCAGAACGTCCTCACTGCGCTGTCCGAGGGGCGGTCTTTGCAGGAAGCCGCTGCCACATACTCGCTTGAAGTGAAAGAATCCAAGCCTTTCTCCCGAAGCGGATATGTGGATGGCGTCGGATCCAAAAATGCCTTTATCGGAGCCGCGTTCCGACTCCAGACACCCGGAGAGACGTCCGATGTCGTTGTTACAGACCGGGCGGCCTACATCCTCCAGTTGATCGAACGAACGCCGATAGACGAAGCGGCTTTCGAGCAGGAAAAAGAAACGCTGAAACAACAACTCCTCCGGAAAAAACAAAACCGCATCTACGCCGCCTGGTTCGCCGATCTCATGGAACGCGCCGAGATCGTGGACAACCGGTATCTGTTTTACGACTATTAAGAGGAGGTCGTTGTTTCCGTGAAACATGAAATACAAAACCTGAAACGTTACCCCCCTGTCCCCTGATTTTTGGCCCCCGCTGGTCGCCAGGCGCATTATGGAAACCATTCATCTCATCAGTCTGGGCTGTCCGAAGAACCTGGTTGACAGCGAGCGCATGTTGGGGTTATTGGAGCGGAGCGGGTACGCGTTGACGGAGGAGGCCGAAGAAGCCGATGTAGTGATCGTCAATACGTGCGGCTTTATCGCCCCAGCCAAAGAGGAATCCCTATCGGTCATCTTTGAGGCGGCCCGTCTGAAGGAGGAGGGACGCTGCAGGGCGTTAATCGTAGCGGGATGTCTTTCGCAGCGGTACGGAGATACGCTCAGAAGAGAGCTTCCGGAGGCGGATGCGATTCTCGGTCTTTCGGACGTGGAGCGAATCGTGGCGCATTGCGACCGGCTCCTCGGGCATCGCCGCTCGAAAGGTTTTACCGCAGAGTGCGCTGCTGAGAAAGGACAGGTTAAGGCTGCGGTTGAGAAAAGCGGAGTGGGATCGTCTCAGCCCTTGCCTTTCTCCGCGACCTCTGCGGTCTCTGCGGTGAAAACGAAGGGGTTCTCCTCCCTCCCAAGTGAAGCGATTTGCTCCAATGGAGCACGGCATCTGCTGACTCCGAAGCATTCCGCGTATTTGCGCATTGCGGACGGATGCGACAATCACTGTTCGTACTGCGCCATTCCGCTGATTCGGGGGCCGTATCGCAGTCGTCCTGAAGCCGCGCTTATCGCCGAGGCCCGGGCCTTGTGCGAACAGGGCGTGCGGGAACTCAATCTGATCGCGCAGGACACCACCCGGTATGGAGAAGACCTTTACGGTGAGCCGCGATTGAGCGGTCTGATAGATGCCCTTTCCAAACTGGACGATCTTTGCTGGATTCGGCTGCTCTACACGCACCCGGCGCACTTTTCTCAAGACCTGATCGGCTGCATCGCCCGGAATGAAAAGGTGTGCCGGTACGTGGATCTTCCCATCCAGCACATCTCCGACCCGCTCCTTCGTGCGATGAATCGAAAAGTGACCGGGGACGATATTCGAAATCTGATGCAGCGTTTGCGATCCGGGGTTCCGGGGATCGCGCTTCGGACTTCACTGATCGTGGGATTTCCGGGCGAGACGGATGCGCACTTCGAGGAATTGCTGGACTTCGTCGCCGAAGCTCGCTTCGAGCGGTTGGGCGCGTTTACCTACTCGCGGGAGGAGGACACCCCGGCGTTCGCGTTCGACGATCAGGTTCCGGAGGAAGTCAAGCGGGAGCGGCTGGATCGCTTGATGATGTTGCAGCAGGAGATCACGGCGGAGCGGCACGAATCTTTGATCGGAACGCGCGTGCAGGTGCTCGTGGATCGTCCCGGCGATCAGGCCCCGATCCGCTGGGTGGGACGCGCCGCGTGGGATGCCCCCGACGTGGATGGCCAGGTTCTCATCACCCAGGGAGACGCCCTTCCCGGCGATTTTGTCTCTGTCGCGATCACCGATGCCGATGCGTACGACCTGTGGGGAACGATAGAAAGTGAGAAAGTGTGAAAGTGAGAAAATTTTCTCGTCCCCACGCTCTGTGTGGGAACGTAACCTTGGCGCTCCGCGTCTCCAAGAGTTACAAAATGGCCGTCGGATGGGATTCCGGTGCTTCTTTTGCTATCTGACGGGTTGGGATCAGTGGCACGAGTTACGAACGTCCACGGTATGCATGGGTTCGCTGTGCTGAACTATTTCATCGAATCCTGGGCGAACAAATGCTCTCGCCGCTGGGAAACTCTTTTCGATTCTCCTACGCAGCCGATCGAGGTGCACAAGCAAATCGAGGATGTCATCCCCTTGTTCGGGGAACTGGTCACGCATTTCTCGCCACGCAGCGATGGAACGCTCAGTCGCAATCAATGCGATTTTGGCTGATCCATCTGAGTCCTTGGGGAATTCATCTAGAATCTCTGACTTTTCTATCAGCTCACCTCGGATTGTCCTCATAAGTTTGACGTAGATCTGATGCTGATACCAGCGGATGATTTCCACTGCATCTTTGAGATTGGCGGCTTCTCCAACCGGGTTGACATTCGGGACCTCTAGCTCTGCTTTCAAGCGCAGCTTATCCGCCTTTTTCTCAAATAGTCCCTTTGCCGAATCGAACCAAATATCCACCATTTCCCCATAGACCTTCGCCGCGCGCGAACACTCGTGGTTTTTGGCGGTTTCCTCGTTGAGGCGCTCTTCCTCCATTGCTGTCTCAATCTCGAAAGAATCGAGATCAATGCCTTGTTCCTCTGCTGTCTTTTTCAACATATCAAGGTTCGTTTGAAACGTTTCGGCCAGTTTTTGCCAGAAAAGTTCATTATCTATGTCACGGGCTTCCGGATCAGAAAACTGTTCTTCGCCCAGCGCGAAATTCATGCAGCGCGAGGTAAACGGGCAACGTTCACACCAGCGATCACAGTAATTGTACACGCCTGGAATGAACTTCGGATTGCCAGCAAGTTTCTTAAGGCGTTCTCTGTCCATACGATCCATTCGTCCTTTGGCTATGGAACTTCATTTCTTCGGCTAATGATTTAGGGGGTAAAGCTGCTAAAAGGGACAAAAATACACCAACCTGGCAAATTTGACACCTAAAAATGGCAGATACTAAATCGGATTTTCCCGGTGATCCAGTAACGACAAGGGATTGTCACCATACTAAGTTCCAAAATATCTCACCCAGCAGTTGATTCAGCTTTTCAGGGAAAACGAGCGAAACTACCTGAAAGTCAGAAAATCATGAATACTCTCCTGAGTTCGTTTGCCATTTTTAGGTTTTATACTTTTCGGCCGCCGTTACCCTACCTGCCGTTTCGGCTAACTCTGTCCTGCGTTCCCCGATGCGGGTTTTTCAACTCTGCCCAAAAAAGCTTGGATCATCTGTTCCTCCAGATCCTTCTTCGCTTCGGAGAGGTCTTTGGACGTATCGATGGCCCGCCAGTATTCCCGGCTCTGGAATGCATTCAGACGTCCTTCCCGGGCCAGCCGGGGAAACGTGGTGACCTCGTGATCTCCCTTGTCGGGCAGGAGATCATAGATGCCTTTTGACAAAATATACACACCTCCGTTGATCCAATAGGGCAGTTCCGGTTTTTCCCGGAAGCCTTGAATGCTCCCGCTTTCGTCGAGGTCCACGATGCCGTATGGGCTGATGAGCGGGACGACCACGATTGTGGCCATCGCGTCCGAAGCGTTATGGCTTTCTATGGTTTTCTGAAGATCGAAGCGGGTAATGATATCTCCATTGGTCACCACGACCAGGCCCGACTTATCCCGCAGCCGCACTTTCGACAACGCCTGTTTGATTCCGCCGCCCCGGCCCAGCGGCTCAGCTTCGACGGCATAACTGATGTCGAGCCCCCATTTCTCCCCTTTTCCGAAATACTCCTCGATAACCTCGTGGCGATACCCGCACGATATAACCACGCCATCCATGCCGGACAATTTCAGCCAACGGATCTGGTATTCGAGCACCGGCATTCCAAGCACCTCCACCATCGGCTTGGGGCGGTCCTCCGTCAAAGGCCGAAGCCGCTCTCCTTTGCCGCCTGCTAAGATGACTGCATACATACGCTTTCCTCCATATAACAGCAGGTTAAGGTTGAGGTTAAGACCACCCGTTCCGATCAACCTCAACCTCAACCTCAACCTTGTCTTTCCCTCGGACGTTACGACAACTCCTGCTCATAGTGTTTGAGCGTTTCCAATTCACGCGGCAGGTGAATCGTGTAGGATTCCCAGTTGATCCACTCGCCGCTGAGGTATCCATCAAACTTTATGGTCATCAGCAGCTCGATGGTGCGCCGGTGATCCACGATGCCCTCGCCTATAGGCAGGAGGCCGGAGTCGTCGCCGTCGTGGATGTGGAGATGCCGGATCCATGGTTTGAGCATCTCGAAGGACTCGTCTATGGTGGCGTTATCGGTGCGCACCGGGTGCATGATGTCCCAGTTGACGGCGATGGACGGACGGTTCACCTGTCCGACGACGGCGGCGACGTGGGCGGGATTGCACCAGTCGTCGTGCGTTTCGAGGCACAGCGTGACGCCGCGCTGGGCTGCGTGATCGGCCACGGCTCCCAGCGACTCGGCCAAAAGGTCAATCGCCTGCTCGCGGCTGACGCCTTCCGGGATTTTTCCCCCGAAAACCCGCATCGCCGGAGCGCCCACGTCTCCGGCCAGATCAATCCGTTCGTGGGTCTGGCGAAGCATTGCTTCGGTCTGGTCCGGATCGGCGTATTCCAGAGAGGTGGCCAGGCAGGCCAGGGCGATGCCGGCGTCGGCGGCCTGCTGTTTGATCGCGGCGCGCTGTTCGGACGTGGTTTCTACCTCGATCCCGTGGGCGTGCTTCGCGTCTAAGCGCGGCTCGATGCCGTCGTATCCATAGCGCTCGGCGACTTCGAGTACCTCGGACAAGCTCAGGTCCGGCGTGGAAAAGGTCATAAACGAGTATTTCATGGCGGGTGTCCTTTCTACCTAAAAAACATTTTAGGTTTTATGAAATTGCATCGCACTGATGCGGAGCATGTTGAGAAATTATCCGTGAAAGTGGGAAAGTGGGAAAGTGAGAAAACCAAGGAGTTTCACCGCCACACCGTCGCACTTTCTCACGGTCACGCCGTCTATTTTCAAGGCAACGGAAAAAACTAAGAAGTGTCGGAAACCAAGCTCACCACACGGTTTTCCTCGCTGGCGGTTCGGATGGCATCGAAGATCCGCGAAAGCTCCAGCGCGTCGGCGCGTTGGACGGGAAAGGTCCGCTCGCCTCGAAGGGCTTGAGCGATTTCCTCGTAGATTTGGTGCTCGTCGCCGTAAAGGGCACCCTCGATTCTCTCCTCGATGGTTTCCGCCTCCGCGGATTTCATGGTGCCGAATTGGGTGGGATCGTCCGGGCGGTCGGGAATATTTTTGTGGATGGTCATATTTTGACCGCGCACCACGATCGTGCCGCGGTTGCCCTGGATGAACCAACTCGGCAGGTCTTCGACTGCGATGGTGTATTCGGCCTGAACGATGGTCCCGTCCGTCAAGGTCATCACGGCGAGAAAAAGGTCTTCCGTGTCTCCGGGATTGATGGTCTGCTTCATCCGTCCGTACACACTCTGGACGGGGCTGCCCATCAGCACGACAGGGGGATCCACGATATGCGCCCCCCAATTGAGCAGATACCCGCCTCCGTAACGCCGCTCGGTCTGCCAGTCGCACCGGGTCGCAAAGCTGCAGACGGCGTGGCGGACGAGAAAGATGTCTCCGATGGCCTTCTCGGCAACCAACTGCTGGAGGCGCTGCAAAACGCAGCCCCATCGCGCGGGAAGCCAGGGGAGCAACAATTTGCCGGACGCTTCCGAAGCAGCAACCATGTGGCGTGCCTCGGCGGCGTTGACGGCCCAGGGTTTGGTAACCAGCACGTTGACACCGGCGGCCAGGCAGTCGCAGGCCATCGAAGCGTGTTGATCGCTGCGGGTGATGATGCAGATCAGATCGAGCCGCTCCTTTTCGAGCATCCGGTGATAATCGTCGTAGATCGCGCACCCGAATCGTTCGGCGGCCTGTTTTTGGCGCTTCGGATCCG
>MVCQ01000187.1 GCA_002059205.1 Candidatus Latescibacteria bacterium 4484_107 | reverse complement strand
GCTTCATCTATAACCTGGCACAGGGTGCGAAACGAGCCGACGTGTCAGAGCATTTTGCCTCCGGGCTGAAAGCCTTGCAGAAACAGGTCAATCAGCTTATGGAGCGGGAACAAAAACTGGAAGAGAAACTTCGGGCCGCGAGTCTCGTATGAAGAATAAGACCATCAGGAACGCGCCTTTTTTGTGGGCACAATCCTCCGTTTCCTTTTGTACCGCTGAAAGGAGTAGCTTATGAGCCACAGAGTTATCCGAAACTTGGTGGGGTTGTTCCCGGATTTTGGGATCGTTTTATTTTTCTCCCTTTTTTTGCTATCCAATGTCTCAGGACAGGAGGCGGAAACATCCCTCAACCATCCGCCGAAGCCGCCCACAGAAGTTAGCGCCGTGGACACTCCAAACGACGCCGGAGGAAGCATTACCCTGACCTGGACGAAGTCCGCCGATGACGGGGCGGGAGAAAACGACGTCGTCGGGTACGAAATTTTTCGATCCCCCCGCGGAGAAGCCGACTATCAGGCTATCGCCACCGTGGCCCTGAGCAAAACCGAATACGTGGATGCTTCGGCTGAGGATGGGAGGTTCTATACCTATCGGGTCGCGGCAAAAGATGGGGAGTTTTCCACGCCTTCCGGCGAAACGCTTCCGGTGGTCGCCAGCGCGCAGTGGTTCAACCGAAGCCGGATCAATATGTTGATCAGTGCGGTGATGCTCTCCTTCCTCATTATCTGGTTTATCGAAAAGGCTAAAAAAGGCAAGAACCTTTTCGTGCGCCCGCTCGCGGGACTGGAAGCCATTGAGGAAGGCATTGGCAGGGCCACGGAGATGGGCAAGCCGGTGCTTTATATTCCCGGCAATAACGATATGGATGACATTCAGACCATTGCGAGCATGGCGATTTTAAGTCGCGTGGCGAGAACGGTGGCCGAATACGATACCCCGCTGCTCGTGCCTTCAAAGATGCCCGTCGCCTTCACGATGGCGCAGGAGGTCGTGGAGCAGGCCTACATAGAGGCCGGACGCCCGGATGCGTACAATCCGGACAACGTCCGCTTTATCACGATGGCGCAGTTCGGCTATGCGGCGGCGGTGAACGGAATTATGCTGAGGCAGCGACCGGGGACGGTCTTTTTTCTCGGCGCGTTCTATGCCGAATCCCTCATTATGGCGGAGACGGGCGCGTCTATCGGGGCCATTCAGATCGCGGGAACGGCGATGCCTTCCCAGTTGCCTTTTTTCGTCGTGGCCTGTGATTATACCTTGATCGGAGAGGAACTATTCGCCGCCAGCGCGTATCTTTCCGGCGAACCTCGCTTGCTGGGAAGTCTGAAGGGACAGGATTGGGGCAAGGCCGTCATCATGGCCCTGATCATCCTCGGCGTGCTCTTCGAATCGTTCGGCGTGCATTTTTTGACTAATTGGCTGGTAAGCCATTAACCGAAGCAGGAACCGAAACAGGAACGATATTGAGGCGTGCGAATCACCGATTGTGGGTTTCAATTCCCAATCCGCAATCCCCAATCCGAAATTGAAAAGGAGGCCGTTTATGCGTCGTCAGATTCCTCTTTTGATCACCTTTGTCACCGGTATGTTGATGATCGTCGCCTATTTTATTCCCCATCATCCGTTCGGCGGTCTCCGCGAACTTTTCAACCAGTGGGCCATTGTGATCGCGGCTTTTGCGCTGATCCTCGGCGTGCTCAATCTTATCAAGGTAAATGCAGTGAAAATCCAAAGGAAGCGCCCCGGTTGGGGATACAGCGCGGTTCTATTGATCGCGTTTACGGTGACGACGATTACGGGGCTTTTCTGGGGGATGGATCGGGTCCACCGCAGAGCACGCCGAGCACGCAGAGACTGGTGCTGGTGAATAGTGAGCACAGCAAGCACTGATCACCAATCACAAATAGCTTTCGTGTTTTCCGAAGGAGAGTATTATGAACCTGTTTGACAAATTGAAGCATATTGACCGGCGCATCATTTTCGTCCTGATCGCTTTGTCCGTGCTCATTCCCATCCTTATTCCCATCCGACTCAAGATCCACGTAAGCCAGCCGGTGCAGAGCCTATACGACGAGGTGGATCGCCTGCCTCCGGGATCAAACATATTGATGGCCTTCGACTACGGGCCCTCCACCATGCCGGAGGTCCATCCCATGGCCCTCGCCTTACTCCGCCATGCGTTTTCAAAGGACCTGAAAGTGATTGCTGTAGCGCTTTGGCCCGAAGGCGCATCCCTCGCTCAGGATGTTTTTGGGGTGGTTGCTGAGGATGAGTTTCACAAAGCGTATGGCGTTGATTATGTCAACCTGGGGTTTAAGGCGGGTGGGATTGTCGTGATCCAGGCGCTGGGGACCAGTATTTCCGCGATTTTTCCGACGGATCACACGGGGACCCCATTAGAAACGTTGCCGATCATGGAGAAGGTCGCAAATTTGGATGACATCGGGCTCATCGTGGACCTGTCCGCAGGGGATCCGGGGATTCGGCATTGGGTTATGATCGCCCAGGCCCGGTATCAAAAAAAAGTGGGCGGAGGGTGCACGGCGGTGAGCGCGCCGGCCTTTTATCCGTATCTGCAGACCGGTCAGTTGGTCGGCCTTCTCGGGGGGCTGGTAGGAGCGGCGGAATATGAGACCCTCGTGAAGCATCCGGATTCGGCTACGGCGGGGATGTCCTCGCAGGCCCTGTCCCATGCGGTCATCATTCTTTTTATTCTCATCGGAAACATTACGTATTTTATCGAAAGACGACGGGCGAAGAAGTAAGCGCGTGATTCGATCACGTCCCAACGGGAGGAGCGCGATGAGCACAATTTTAGGAGCATGGGTTGCGGTGGCGCTGACGTTATTCATTTTCAGCTTTCTTTACAAAGACAACCCTTTCTACAAGTTTGCGGAGCATATATTTGTGGGGGTGTCCGCGGGATACTGGGTGGTGTACGAGTACCACAATGTCATTAGACCCAATCTGATCGAGCCGGTAAGTCAGGGCCAATACATCTATATCGTCTCCGGCATTATGGGCGTTATGATGCTTACCCGCGTCTTACCGAAAGTCGGGTGGATTTCCAGATGGGCCATTGCATTTACCGTTGGAATGGGGGCGGGTTACTCCTTCATTACCTATTTGCAATCGAATGCGCTGGATCAGGTCAAAGCGACTCTGCTCCCCGTCAACACCCTCGACTTTCATGCGTTCAATAACGCACTGATTATCGTCGGGGTGTTCTGCGCGCTGGTCTATTTCTTTTTCTCTAAGGAACACAAGGGCATCTTTGGCGGCGTGGCCAAAGTAGGAATATGGTTTTTAATGATCACCTTCGGGGCCTCCTTCGGCTATACGGTGATGGCCCGCATATCCCTGCTCATCGGCCGGTGCACGGATTTGGTGACGTTTTCGTCCAAAGAGTATTCTTATGCCACCCCGATTCTGCTTCTGTGCATCGTCGCGGCATTTGTGATCGCGGAACTGCGGGGGAAATCGTCTGCGTCTGATCGAGTCTGAGCCGGATGTGATTGCGGATTTCGGAATGGTCAATCCAAAATCCAAAATCCGAAATCTTAAATCGAAGTGAGGTGGTGATGGATCAAAAGAAAAAGGGGGGAAATGTAAGGCGCAACGCTACGATAGGGCGATGTGTTACGCTCTCCGCTCTCCGCTCTCCGCTTCACGTTTCACATTTTACGTTTCACACGTTCTTTCTCTCTCTGCTCCTTCTTTTTTTTCTGACACTCTCCCTCGCTCCCCCCTCCTATGCCCTCATGCCCTTTTCCCTCCAATTCGGCGATAAGGGGTCTGCGCCCGGTCAGTTCGGGGCTGAAATTTATCTCGATGTGGACGAGGCTGGCCGGATATTCGTTTCGGACACGGATAACCGACGCATACAGATTTTCGATTCCGGAGGGAGGTTGCTTCATCGGATCGCCGCCTCCGAAAAGCCTGTCCTTGAGGGAGAGGCTTTTCGTTTTGAGGAGCCGGGGGAGATCGCCGTGGCTGCGAACGGTCATTTCTTCGTGGCGGATTGGAAGGCTCTTTCCGTGGCGTCGGGGACGGATCAACACCTCTATTTCTATACGCCCATTGTGCATCACTTCGATGCCGAACGGAGGTATTTGGGATTCGTCGCGATAGATTCGCTGAAATGGGATCGGCAGGTTGGAGAGCGTCTTGTTCCCGTGGTGGATCCGGAGGCGCGCTCCGCGTATGCTCTGAGGGGGGACTACAAGCGTCCACTGCACCTGACAACCGGGGCCGAAGGCGATCTTTACGTATTGGATGAGCGCAGAAACAAAATTTTTCGATATGACCGGAACGGAGTGCGCCAGCAAGCGTTTGGCGAATTCGGCCAAATGGATCGGGCCACGTCCCTCACCGTGGACGACGGGGGAAACGTGTACGTGGCGGATCGGGGCAATCATCGGGTGGTTCGTTTCGACAAGCAGGGCAAGATTACGGCTATAATCGGGCGGCGCGGTCGCAGGGACGGCGAATTCATTTCCCCCTATCTCGTGCGATGGGTCACCATGCACCACTCGCCACGCACCGGTCAGCTATTAGTCAAGGACGAATCGGCCTTTTCGAAGGTCTTTCAGAGTGCGCTCGAACGGAGATCGGACGATCCGCAGCCTCCGATCCGGATGGAGGACGACCCGGAAGATCGGGAGGAGCCAGGGTACAGGCGCTATCGCCGCTGGCTGGAGCGGGTGCAGGCGTTCGATTCGGGTGGAAACTTTCGGAGGAAGACCGTGCTTCGTTTCACGGAGCGGGAACACGAAGAAAATGGGAAGCTCATCGCATTCGGCCGAAATGGTACGCTCTATTTCTTCAACGAGGAGCATCACCGCATCGAAGTTTTTGCACCCGAACCGGCGTTCGGATGGAACCGCGTTCAAAAGACCTATCGCTTTCAGATCAAGCAGGAATTGGAGAAATCCCGCGTGGATGCGGCCAAGGATCTGGACTTCGTTCCGGATTATGTTGATGAGTTGGATTTCCGTTCACTTTCCCAGTCCCTTCTGTTCCAATACGATGTTACGGAGCGTCTCGGGCTTTCGTGGGAAGGCAAGACGTTGTTTCTCGGAGGATACCGGTCTTATCTCTTCCCCGGGGATAAGTTGCCCATCGATCTCCCGGAAGAGCAAGGCCTGTATGTGCACGACTACTTCATCGTGGAGGACGTGGTCCGGGGCGACGTGGAAATCGGCTTGGAGGTAGCGCTTAATTCCGATCCGTACGATCCGCGCCGGATCAAGGGTTTTCTCGAATTGGGGGGGATCACGTACGATTT
>MVCQ01000186.1 GCA_002059205.1 Candidatus Latescibacteria bacterium 4484_107 | reverse complement strand
TGGAGCAAACCATCGACTGGTACGTGGACAACGAATGGTGGTGGCGCAAGATTAAGAATGGAAGCTATCGGGCCTATTACGAGAAACAGTACGGGAAAGGCTAGTGCATTTCAAAGAGTTCAAAGATTGCCAAGATTGCCAAGATTGGGGCGCCGGCCGTTCAGGCAATCTTTGAAATCTTTGAAATTTTGAAATCGTAGGCAATGGGGGGGCTATGATACGCATTGGACAAATCGGTGTTGGAAGTTGGGGCAGGAACCTGCTCCGCAATTTCGCCGGGCTTCGCGACAGTCGCGTGGTGGCGGCGTGCGACGCCAATCCGGAGGTGCTGAAGGGAATCGGGCGGGACTATCCCGCGATCCGGACGACGACGGCTCCGGAGGAGGTCATCGCCGATCCGGAGGTGGACGCGGTGGTCATCGCCACCCTTCCGGTCACGCACTATGTGCTGGCTGCTCAAGCGCTGGAGGCGGGCAAGGACGTGTTCGTGGAGAAACCGATGGTGTTGGACGTGGGCGACGGGGAGCGCTTGGTGCGGCTGGCGGAGGAGCGGGAGCGCATTCTGATGGTGGGGCATTTGATGGAATATCATTGTGCGCTTTTGCAATTGAAAGAGTACGTAGATCAAGGAGAACTGGGAGCCCCGTATTATCTGTATTCGCAGCGGGTGAACTTAGGGAAGCTGCGCAAAGACGAGAACGCGCTGTGGAGTTTCGCGCCGCACGATGTGTCGGTGGTGCTTTTCCTGCTGGGAAAGGAGCCGATCCGGGTGACCGCCGTGGGCCAGTCCTATCTTCGGAAAGGCGTCGAAGACGTGGCGTTTGCCATCCTTCATTTTGAGGGAGGCGCGATGGCGCACATCCACGTGAGCTGGCTGGATCCCCACAAGATTCGCAAGCTGACAGTGGTGGGCAGCCGGAAGATGGCCGTGTTCGACGATATGGCCACCGGGGAGATGATCCGAATTTACGATAAGGGCGTGGAACAGAACGTCGATTCTCCTTCTATTGGGCTGAATCGACCAGGCGAGTACGCCACGTACGGAGAATCGCTCAGTCTGCGCTGGGGCGATGTGCTGATTCCGAGGGTCGTGATGACGGAGCCGCTGCGTGCGGAGTGCGAGCATTTCGTCCAATGCGTAGAGAAACGCATCCCTCCGAGAAGCGACGGACGAGACGGTCTGCGCGTGCTCCGGGTGTTGGATGCGTGTCAGCGCTCCATGGAACAGCAGGGAGCGCCGGTGGCGCTTGGATGAGTTTATTCGGGCGAAAGGGAGTGTGCGTTTCTTCCATGGCTCGAAAAAATGGTGTAATCTTCGCAACATCTCTCAAAAAGTACTTGACCTTTTTCGAAAATTCCTTATCTTTACGAAGGACTATGCGCGGGCCCATAGCTCAGTTGGTTAGAGCAGTCGACTCATAATCGACTGGTCCCAGGTTCGAGTCCTGGTGGGCCCACCATCGGACTTTTGTGGGCGATTAGCTCAGTTGGTTAGAGTGCTGGTTTCACATACCAGAGGTCACTGGTTCAATTCCAGTATCGCCCACCATAGATCCCATGCCGCTTCGTGAAGAGAGCGGCGCCATTAGATTGGAAGGAAGTGCGTCGCTGCGGCGCACTTTTTTTTTGCAGGCGAGAGCGAGGAGGGTTGGGCGATGAAACTCGAAGGCAACGTGCGAAAGGCTGCTGTGGCGGGTCAGTTTTATCCCGGGGATCGCAAGACGCTCGAAAGCGCGGTCGAGGGTTTTCTCGAAAAAAGCGAAGTGTTTCAATTGGGAACGCGGATCATCGCTTTGGTTGCGCCCCATGCGGGCTATATGTATTCAGGCCGGGTGGCGGCCCAAGCATACCGTCAGGTGGCGGGCCGCGACATAAACGTGGTGGCGGTGATTGCGCCGACTCACACGGAGTCTTTCAGCGGAAGCGCGGTTTACGGAGGAGGGGGATACGAGACGCCTCTCGGCGGGATTCCCGTGCATCGGGCCTGCGTCGAAAAGCTCGCCTCCTATCCCACGCTGACGATCTCCGATCACGGCCATAGATCAACGCTTTCGTTTCGGCAGGAGCATTCCCTGGAAGTGCAACTGCCTTTTCTGCAAAGCGTGCTGACGGAATTCTCCCTGATCCCGATTGTGATGGGCGATCAGGACCGGACCTCCTGCGAGCATCTCGGAAGGGCTTTGGCGGAGGTCTTGAAGGAGGAGAAAGCGCTGATCGTGGCGAGTTCGGATCTGTCGCACTTTCATCCTTATGAGGAGGCCGTCCGGTTGGATCGGATGGTGATGGAAGCGGTCTCGGAGTTCGACGACAGGCGGCTGTCTGATAGTCTGTCATCGCGAGTCTGCGAGGCCTGCGGAGGCGGTCCCATCGTAAGCGCGATGATCGCGGCCCGGACTCTCGGAGCAGACCGCGCCGAGGTGCTCGCCTATGCCAATTCGGGGGATGTGACCGGGGATCGGACTCAGGTGGTGGGTTATATGTCCGCGGCGTTTTTCAAGGGAAACGGAGAAAATTAGCGTTTATTTCTACGCGCGGAATCCAGCATCGCCGATGTAGTTTGAAAAAATCGGTCATCAGACCTCCGAGATTTTTGAAATCCCGGAGGTCTCTGCATACTTATTCCCAACATACGGAATCCCCAGCTTTCATGCTGCGCTTCTCCTGAAACCCTTTCGGGTGAATTCCGCCAACTGACCAAATTCAGTTTCCCAATACCTTCGGAAGCCAGTCTTCAGTCTTCAGTCTTCAGTCTTCAGGCTGTCCAATGAAATTCTGAACGGGGCTGGAATCGCTGAACCCAGCAGGAGTTCGATGAAAATCTATAGAGAGATCGGTGTATTTTTGGACCGGGACGGAACAATCAATGAGGATCTTTCGGGGTACATTGGAGATCCGGAACAGGTGGTGCTGTTTCCCGGAGCCGCCTCGGCCATCCGGAAGCTCAACGAACTGAATCTCAGGGTGATGGTCGTGACCAATCAGGCGGGGGTCGCACGGGGATACTACGGCGAGGAGGATGTGCGGCACACGAACGAACGCATGGCCCAGCTTCTGGCCCGGGAGGGCGCGCACGTGGATGGATTCTACTACTGTCCGCATCATGTCGAGGGAATCGTGCCCCGCTATCGAATCGTGTGCGAGTGCCGCAAACCGGAGCCCGGGATGTTGCTGCGCGCGGCATCGGATTTTGGTGTGGATCCCGCTCAAAGCTACATCGTTGGGGATGCGCTTTCTGATATGCTGGCCGGAGATCGGGTCGGCGCGAAAAAGGCGCTCGTGCTGACCGGACATGGGAGAGAAAGTCAGACGCAAAACGAAGAGACGCAGGAAGTTCAATTGGACTACGTAGCGCAGGATCTTTCCGATGCGGTGCGGTGGATCGCGGAAGATCTGGGGAAGCTCGTGAAACGTGAAACGTGACTTCTGGCTTCTGATTCCATTTCAAATTTCGGAGTGCGCCCACCACTCACTACTCACCACTCACCAATGGAACGTTATTTCCCTTTAATCCGCCGCACCTTCTCCTCGAATGCCTCGATTTCTTTCTTTGAAGCCAATACTCCGATTTCCAGTTCGAATTGTTTTTGTTCCCCCGGAAGGATAAACTTCAACTCGCCGCGGGCGCGCACGTTGGCCCGACCGTCCACCACGCAATTGGCGGGCTCCATCCCCACCACGTACGTGCCTTCCCCGTTCATTTTCCATTCCGTGAAGCGATCCAACGCCTCCTTCCGATACGCCACGTAGAACCCGAAGCCCGCTCCGTTGTCGAAGCTGCGATTGATGAGTGCGGCGTGCACCCGTCCCTCCTCATCGGCCTTCATCTCGTGATAGTACACCCGCTCTTTGAATCCGGGTGTGGGTTTCTGAAACACGGCGTATTCCTCCAGTCCCCGCTCCGCCTCCTCATCCCTCGGCGCGACGGATTCCGTCGGCGACACCAGTTCGGATCCTTCGTCCACCGCCGGATATCCTCCGTTGATGTGATAGAGGAGCATCAGCGGGGCCGGCTCAAATCCAAGATTCTCCACCGTGTCTTCGAGGAAGAGGCGATTTTCCCCTAACTTCGCCCATACTCTTCGCGTCAATGCTAAGTTTTCCCCGAACACGCGGCTCTCGCGCATCGTGCCCTGCGCCCACATCACGTATTCGTCATCCACCCATTTTCCATCTACGTACACATGCTTGGCCGGGATATGCGCGATGCGGCCGTGCAGGCCCAATTTCTCGCCGTCGTCAAAACAGGGCGCGCCTACATTGCTCAGGCCGCACGTGACCACCAATCCCCCGGAAAAGGACCGCAGCCATCCCAAATCCTCCGGCTCGAAGAATGACGCCCCTATGTCTCCGGTGGAAGAACGCCAGCAGAGGGGCCGGCCGCAGTGCTCCGCAAACGAAACGTCCATCCCACGGCCGGGCAGCACGGTAAAATGAAATCCTGTACCGGTTCGGAAGTCCACCGCCTGCACGCCCCGCTCGTTCCCTTCGGTTCCCTCACAGGATCGGACTCCCGCAATCTGGGAAATGTTCCCGATCTTCCGGAGCAATGCTTCTTTCGTCTGATAGGTTCCATACAACTCAGGCATTTTTTTCTCCTTTCGATTGGATGCGCACCGCAGAAATCGCAGAGCGCGCAGAGAAAAAACATAGGCGGGAGTCAGGTGTCAGGGATCAGGAGTCAGCCATTTCCTTTCCCTGATCCCCGACACCTGCCTTCAACGCATCGTGCACGGCCTTGAGCAAGTCGGACAGTTGGTAAGGCTTCTGGAGGTACGGGTATTCCCCCTCCAGAAGGGAATAGCCGTCCGATTTTCCGGTGCTGTATCCGCTGGTAAACAGCACGCGGATGCCGGGTCTGCGCTCAAGAAGCCGTTTCACCAACTCGGGGCCTCTTCCGTCGGGGAGCACCACGTCGCAGAACAGGAGATCGAAATTTCCCGTTGCTTTGTCAAAGACATTCCATGCCTCCTGCACAGTTGCGGCAGGAAGGACGACGTATCCTTGCCCGGAGAGAATCTCTTCGGACAAAGCCCGGATGGCGTCGTCGTCCTCCACTAACAGAATGCGCGCCCCATGGCCTCTGAAGGCCTCCTCGGGGGAAACGGGCGTTCCCGGGGTCTCCTTTTTCCCCGAACGCTTCAAAACCGCCGGAAGATACGTCCTGAAAAGGGTCCCATTCCCCGAATCGCTTTCCACAGTGATCCACCCTTCGTGCTTCTTGACGATTCCATACACCACCGAAAGCCCCAGGCCGGTTCCCACGCCAAGTCCTTTTGTGGTAAAGAAAGGCTCGAAGATCCGATCCAAAATGCCTGGATCTATGCCTTCTCCCGTATCCCGGACCGACAGACATACGAATTTTCCGGGGCGGGCCTCTTCGTGCATCCTGCAATAGGCCTCATCCACCTGCACATTCCGGGATCCGATGGTGATCTCGCCGCCCTCCGTCAACGCATCCCGGGCGTTGATCACCAGATTCATGATTACCTGCTCGATGGCCCCTATGTCTCCCTCAATTTTCCAGAGTCCGGGCTTCAACTCGGTGGTCAAAACGATGTGCTCGCCGATGAGACGGTCCAGCATGTTGGCCTCCTCCTCGATGATTTCGTTCAGGTCGAGGAGTTTCATCGCCATCGGCTGTTGGCGGCTGAACAGAAGAAGCTGACGGGTCAGATTGGCGGCGCGCATAGCCGCTTTTCGAATCTCGCTCAGCTTTCGATAGGAGAACGTATCCTCCTGAATATTCATCAAAGCCAGTTCGGTGTTTCCCTGGATCGCCGTGAGCAGGTTGTTGAAATCATGGGCCACCCCTCCGGCCAGGGTTCCGATGGCCTTCATCTTTTGGGCCTGGCGAAGTTGTTCCTCCAGATGTTTGCGTTCGGTAATATCCCGGGCAATCCCGATAAGACCGATGACCTTCCCTTTATCATCCCTCAGAGGGATTTTCGTAGCATGGAGCCAATAATCCTCACCCGCTATGGTATTCTTCTTGAGGAAATCCTTGATTTCATCTGTCTTGAACACCTCCCGATCATCCTTGATATTACATTGCGCATCCTCTAAGGACATAATCTCAGTATCATTCTTCCCGATAATCTCCTCAGCGGAAATACCGCCGAACAACTCCAATACCTTCCTGTTGACCAGCACATAGCGGCTTTCCAGATCTTTGATGAACATGGCGTCATTGGAAGACTCCACCATAAGCTTGTATCTTTGCAATTCCTCTTCCACTTGCTTGCGTTCGGTGGTGTC
>MVCQ01000025.1 GCA_002059205.1 Candidatus Latescibacteria bacterium 4484_107 | reverse complement strand
GCCCTATCATCGCCTGGCCGAATCGAAGTACGAGCGCCTCGAGGACGTGTATCCATTGAAAGAAGTGCCCGCGCCGCCGAAGGAACGGATGGAGCGGCTGAGGGAGCTTTTGTCGGGATACGGCCTGGATGTGTCGGTGGGAGGATAAGCAGCCCATGAACTTTCAAAAATTCCAAAAAAGCGCTCACCGCAAAGACGCAGAGGGCGCAAAGGACTTCAAGACTTGTGCTTTGTCTTTCTTTGCGTTCTTTGCGCCTTTGCGGTGGGCTTTTCTGTTTCCCGTTCTTCTGTCAGGAACACTCTGGCTTGGGGGATGCGCGGGCACTCGGGAGCCCGTTCCCGAATTCGTGGAGAACACGGAGGACGTGCGTGTGCGCGTGTTGTTCGATCCTTTCGCAGGCAGAGAGGCAGGAAAGGTCCCGGTGCGATTCACCGCATTTCCAAAGGGACTGCGGACCGCGGTCTGCTTCGGGGGAGACGTAAAAGGCGAGGAAGCATGGGAGTTGGCCGGTTTGCTGCAGCAGTATGGATGGCGGGGAACGTTGTTCTTTCCCTGCAAGATGGAAGGCAAAGCGGCAGCGGCTGTGGCGGACGGCATACTCCAGGTCGAGGCGCGGGGCATGGAGGTGGGATGCCGGACATCGTTCGGACGGATGGAGGACGTGACGCGCTGCGCCTCGGAGGGCAAAACGTTCTGGGATGCCTTTCTGACCCGGCCCGTGGTTTCGTTCGGCGGAGTCGAGGATATCGCGCCGGGGGATGCGGTTACGCTGGGGGAACGGGGTTACCTGTCGGTCTGTTCGGCTGATGGCGTAATGGCGCTCGGAACGTCGAGGAAGGAGCGGTTCGTACTCCCCTGCCCCCACGACGGGCACGCGGACATGGCCCGGCGATGGATCGCGGTGCGGGAGCAAGAGGGCGGACTTTTCTATGTGTGGAAACGCTTGTGCGCTTCCAACGCGGATCCTCTCCCTTGGGAGGAACTGGAATCCCTCCTCGCGGAGTATGGCCGGATGGAGGACGCGTGGTATTGTACGCAGGGCGAGTGGGCTGCGTATGTTCTCATGCGGGACACCAGCCGGATCGTGCGATTAGAGGGAGAAGAAAATGAACTTTGCATCGAAATCAAGCCGGGGAGGTCGGTGCCGGAAACGTGGTGTTCGGCATTGACCGTGGAGCTTAAAACGTCTCCCGAATCGGTGGTGATGGTGCTGGTGGAGGACCGGCCGGTGGCCTTTGAAACACAGGGGGAACGAGTGCTCTTCGAGGTGGAGATGGTCCGATAGACGGGAAGAACCTATGAAAGTGAGACGGGGAGACGCCTTGGCAAAATGGTTTTATTATTGTCATGAGCCGAAGTAATTTTAACAGGTAAACTTTTGCAAGCGCTTGGTAGAACAGACATTCCTGTCTGTTCATCTTTATGGTCATCCAGGTCACACTTGGTCAGACAAGAATGTCTGACCTACGGATACCGTCCTTAATTCCTGCGCAATGACCTCTATTTTATGACTTTTGCAAGAGGCTCTAAGGAAAAACTTCCGATGATCTGTATAGACGGATCCTACGGGGAAGGCGGCGGTCAGATTCTGCGCACGAGTCTGGCCCTGTCGGCTATTTTGAGACAGCCCCTTCAAGTGGATCGAATCCGTGCCGGACGCAAAAGGCCGGGGTTGATGGCCCAGCATCTGACCGGCGTGCAGGCCATCGCACGGATCTGCGGAGGCATGGTGGAAGGCGCCGAACTGCACTCCGGGAAGATCGTCTTCCATCCCGGAGAGATCCGAGCCGGGAAATACGAATTCGACGTGGCCCGGGTCAAGGCGAGCGCAGGCTCCACCGGCATGATTTTCCAGACCATCGCACCTCCCCTGAGCTTCGCGGAGGAAAAATCCTCCCTCGTGCTCAAAGGCGGTACGCACGCGCGCTGGGCGCCTCCCATAGACTATCTGAGCGATATATTTCTTCCCACGGTCCGGCGGATGGGCTTCGAGGCCCGGATCGCCACCGAACGATGGGGCTGGTATCCGGAGGGAGGCGGCATCGTTCGCGCGGAAATCGTTCCAAGGACTTCGTTGGAGGGCATCACGTTAGAGGATCGGGGTGCGCTGGAGGCGATTACCGGGCTGTCCGTGGTCTCGAATCTCCCGCGCTCGATTGCGGAACGACAGCGGAATCAGGCCCTCAAACGCCTCCGGGGAAAAGGTCTCGAAGCGGACATCTCCCTCCTTGAAGCGCCTTTCACCGGCACGGGAACGTTTTTCTTTCTCACGGCCCACTTCGAGCATATAGTCGCCGGATTCAGCGGATTGGGCGCACGGGGAAAGCGCGCCGAAAAGGTGGCCGACGAAGCCGTAAACGAGTTGTTTGCTTATCTTCAAAACGGCGATGCGGTGGATCCCTATCTCGCGGACCAACTGATCCTCTATATGGCGTTGGCCCGCGGTCCATCCTCGTTTACCACCTCCCAGATATCCCGGCATCTTCTCACCAACGTGTGGGTGGTGGAGCAGTTTCTGCCCGTTAAATTTCAGGTGCAGGGAAGGTTGGGAGAACCCGGCCGCGTGCGCGTGGAGGGTATTGGTCTGCTGTCGTCGTAAGGGCGCCCCTTGTGATCGCCCTTGGAGGGCGAATACAAGATTCGCCCCTACGTGCTCGGAAGGAATCAAGTATGCTCCAGAAACGAACGTCAATGGGGATACGGTGGATGCTCCTTTTTCTGATTCTGTCGAGTCCGCCCGCAGCGGCGAAGACGTTCGAGAAGGTGCGGACGCTGCCGGTAAAAGGAACGGTCGCGGTCCGGTCTGAACCGGAGGAGAGCGTTCCCGGTGCCGGGGAAGTCTGGTCCGATTCCGTGCACTATGCGGCGCAATCGGTGGACTATCGCTTCGACAAAAACACCATTCTCTTTCTCGGGGATGCGAAGATCCGGTACGGGAAAATGACGCTGACCGCCGAAAAGATCACCCTCCGCATAAAGGACGACATGATCCTCGCCGAAGGGATTCCCGACAGCGCCGGAAAGCCCGTCGGGACACCGGTGTTCAAAGAAGGTACGGAGGAAATCCGGGGCTTCCGGATGACGTATAATATCAAGACCAAAAAGGGAACGGTGGTGTCAGGAAAGACCGCGTTCGAGAAGGGCTTCTACCGGGGCGAATGCATCCGCCAGATGGGAAAGGACGTGCTTTTTGTCTCGCGCGGCACATACACCACCTGCGACAGGGACCACCCGCACTACCACTTTTACAGCCGCCGGATGAAGGTCCTCGTGAACGACAAAGTCATCGCCAAGCCGCTGATTTTCTATGTCGCCGATGTCCCCGTATTCTATCTCCCCTTCGCCATTCTTCCCATCAAAAAAGGCCGGCATTCCGGCATCCTGACGCCCCGATACGGCAGCAGCAGGTACGACGGACGCTTCATCCGAAACGTCGGCTATTATCTGGCGTCCAGTGACTATTGGGACACCACCGTCAAAACCAGTTTTTTTGAGAAGACTGGCTGGCTTTTAGAATCCGACTTCCGGTACGCGCTGCGCTATCGTTTTCGGGGATCCGTCACAGGCTCCTACAAGGACGAATGGCGGAGCGGCGAGCGGGTGAAGAGGCGGTGGAATCTCAGACTCAGCCATAGCCAGACCCTGGATCCCACACTGAGCTTTCGCGGGAGCGCCCATTTCGCGAGCGACAAAACCTATATGAAGGACACCAGCCTCCATCCCATAGACCGGATGAACCGCACCATGCGATCCGACCTTTTTTGGAACAAACGCTGGCCCAAATCCGGGAACAGCCTCTCGGCGTCCATCTCCCACAGCAAATTCCTGGATACCTCCGAAAGCACGCTCTATCTTCCGAGGATCGGCTTTCGCAGAGCAAGAAAAGCGATTTTTTCTCCGGATAAATTATCGGAGAAGGCCGATAGATGGTATCACGCGCTCTACTATAGCTTCCAGACCAACGCGCTTCATACGCAGCGAAAAAGGAAGAACTCCCTCACCGGGACATTGGAGGACAAAAACAGTACGGACCTGAAAGGCGATCTGAAGTTGTCTACCTCCCAGAAGACGCGATGGTTCAATCTTTCCCCGTCGCTTGGGTGGAGCGAACGCTGGCAGCGGGCCGAAGACGGGGAGTATATTCGAACCGATGCGTTGAATACGAGTGTCGGCCTCAACACCAAGCTGTATGGCCTCTTTGTTCCCCGGATCGGAGCGCTGAAGGCCATACGGCACGTGGTGGAGCCGAGGGCCGCCTTCCGGATGCAGCACAGACGCATCACGCGCGGCGGCACATACAGTTTTGGCGGCGAGAGGGATCCGGTCAAACCCCAGCGTTTCCTCAATCTGAGTCTGAACAACCTGATCCAGATCAAGACGCAGAAGGGCAAGAAGGAACGCAAACTCACCCTCGCTACGCTGAATGCTTCCACGAGCTACGATTTCGAGAGGGAAACGCGCCCATTTTCCGATCTTCGGACCAGCCTCAGCATCAAACCCGTCCGACGCTTCGACGTGCGTTTTTCCGCCGTTCACAGCCTGTACGATCGAGACGACACCTTTGATCCCTTGCGTCCCGATCTGAAAAACGTGAGCCTCACCAGTTCGCTGCGGTTTTCAGGAGGGGGACGCGGGAAAAAGTCGGAAACGTCCGGGCTGCGTTCCTCCACCGATCCTTTCCTGCATCGGGATGCGGATTCGGAGGAGCGCTCCACGATCCCCGGACTGGAACCCCCGGAGGACGATGAAAGGACGTCGACTTCGGGGCCCTGGCAGTTCCAACTCTCCCATTACTACGGACTTTACAAAACGACCACCTCGTCCCGAAAGACTTCGTGGATCAAGGGGTCGCTTCGCTTCAATCCGACGGCCCATTGGCGGGTAAGCTATGTCTTCAACTACGATATCGAGGACAAAGAGATGACCGCCCATGACGTCTCCATATACAGGGATCTCCACTGCTGGGAGGCCCAATTTCAGTGGACGCCCTCCGGATACCGGGAGGGCTATTATTTCCTGCTGAACATCAAGGAGCTTCCCGACATCAAAATCGAAAAGAAGCGGGGCAGAGGCGCATTCAGTTTTCGATGATTTTCCTTCAATCCTCCCCCCGCGGGAATTTGATCGAATTCAGCCACCCAATCCGGGTTGCGACGTGCGCTTTGGCGGTGGAACCCAGCGCTCGCGGTGCGCTGTCGGGATTTTATCAAAAAAAACTGGAAAAGGGGAGTAGTGCCCAATAATCCGTTTAAGTATATATTTCTACTATATATAATTAGATCCGAACGATTTTACTGCGCGCACCCATTCCAAAAAAAAAGGAAAAAATGCACGTTCACAGCCATTTTTGGAAAAAAAACTATTGACAAAAGCCCGTTCTTGCCTTATATATAAGGCTTGGAACACCAATCATACCAATGGAGAGGAGGTGACCCCATGACAAGAGAAGAAATCGTAGCGATCGCCGCAGAGGATGCCGGCGTGTCCAAAGCGAAGGCTGCTGCCGTGTTGAGTTCTGTGTTGGAAAGCATCACCGATGCATTGAGCGAAGGCGACAAAGTTACGTTTGTCGGATTTGGAACCTTTTCAACCTCCGATCGCGCGGCCCGGACCGGACGCAATCCGCAGACCGGCGCGACCATCCAGATTCCGGCCACCACCGTGCCGAAGTTCAAAGCAGGAAAAAAGCTCAAAGAAGCGGTGTAACGGATCTGACGGTATGGACGAAACGAGGAGCAGGAGAGACGATTTTCTGCTCCTCTGTCTTTTTCAACGTGCGGGTATATCCTGTATTTCCTGCGTGTGAGAAGGCGGAAAGGGGAGCAGAGAAAAATTCTGTAAGTATCCGAAAAAAAAATAGTCCCCGTTTTTAATGAGGGAACCAGGAAGCCAGGAAGAGAGATTCAACAGGGCCACTTGCAAAACAAAGCAATCCTCAGATGAAATTGTTTCGGCGCTTCGTTCCTCGCAATGCCAATAATAGCGTCTTTTTGGCGCTTTTGTGTGCAGTGGCGTCCCCTCTTTTGCAAGCGGCTGAACCTCGCCCCGATTTCTCCTGGGTTCCCGGTTTCCCCATCGATTTTCTCCCGGGCGGGTATTGTTAGAGGCCCTATGCTCAGGACAGAACTATCCACGGGAGCGCGCGTTTTATTCCTTCGCACGAATTCGCGGCTTCGCGCTTCGCATGCGGATTTGACCGCTTCTGCCGTGCAAAAAAAACTTGACTTTTTACGGACTCATGCGTATCTTATAAACAATGTCGGGCGGGAATAGCTCAGTGGTAGAGCGCCACCTTGCCAAGGTGGATGTCGCGGGTTCAAATCCCGTTTCCCGCTCCATTTTTTTTGAGGCGGCATAGCCAAGAGGCTAAGGCGGAGGTCTGCAAAACCTCTATTCCCCGGTTCGAGTCCGGGTGCCGCCTCCATCGGCGAGGTTTCTCTCCCTTGCGGGAGCAGGTTTTTTATGGATGTCGAACAATGGACTCCAGTGTGTGGGTGCGGGACAGCCCTGACTGGAGTTTTTCGTTTCAGATCGCCCGCCGAAAGCAATCTTGCTGATCGGAATGCTTCTTCTCTTCAAAACACCTTCCGGGTCACCTCCCCACGTTCTTGTCTTCCTGAAAGGAACGTATGGGGTATGCACACATCCCAACCCGATAAACTGACCATTTTCACCTGCCCGAAGACGCACGACCAGGTCGTGGCCATGTTCGCGCATCTTTCAAAAGGAAGCGTCCTGGATATGGGCGCCGGAGAGCGCACGCCTTTCCGAGGCTGCAGGAGGAAGGATTCGAGGTGCGGGAGTGGTTCCGGGCGGCGGGGATCGCGTGCGATCGGGGGAACCTCGAATGAATAGGGCTTCCATAGGCATCCTTGTCCTTGTGATGATAACCCTCGCCGTAAGCTTTCTACGGGGAGAGCCTCTTCACGTTGACGAAGCCTGGATAAGCGATCTCCCTCACAACTGGGTGAAACATGGAATCTATGGCAGTCCAATGTTCACCGGATATCTCGAGTTCGAGAAGTTGAACCTGGCGCAACCGTTGCTCTTCACAGCCGCCATGGCGCTCTCTTACAAACTTTTTGGCTTTGGACTGGTTCAATCCAGACTCATCTCGGTCGTCTTCTCGGGCTTTTTAGTTTTGCTTACTTATCTTACGGCCCGAAGATTGTATAATGCAAAGATCGGCCTGATTTCCGTCGGCCTTCTGATGTGCAATCCGCTGATCTTTCGCTATTCGAGAATTGCGCGTCCGGAGATCATGCTGACCGCGCTGGGGTTGCTCTCCGTCTATCTCCTGATCTCATCGATCGAAAGCGGTCGAAGAACGGGGTACTTTCTATGCGGGATCGCCTCTGGAGCGGCTTTTCTGACGCATTACAACGGGATAGCGCTCGTTCTTTCTATTTTTGCTATGCTTCTTTGGCAGAAGGATTGGAAGCATGTGCCTTGGTATATGCTCGGATGTATCCTTATGGGGGCCGTCTTCGTCTCGCATATTCAGCAAGACTATACCCTCTTTCGGGTGCAGTTTTTCGATTCTCTGGCAAAATCCAAGACGACGTTTTCCCTAAATACGATCTTACAGAGCATACTCGGCGAGCAGAAGCGGTATTTTGCAAAGGCGGAGGTCATCCTTCCTTCGGCTCTGGGGTTCGGATCGCTGATCTATCTCGGATTCGGTCCCCGCGAGCCTCATCGCTGGCTGATCCGTTTGACATTGCTGATGCTGGTCGTTTTCGGGTCGGTGGTTCAATCGAAGACCATCAAATATGCCTGCCTGATCTATCCGATGCTGTCCATAGTGACTGCGGCGGCGTTGATTCAGCTCTGGAAGTACAAGGGGCTCCGAATGCTCGTGCTGCTAACTCTGATTGTCCAGGTGTCGTTCATCGGGGATGCGCTTTACAAAAGCGCTCTGGCCGACTACAAAGGATTCTCGGAGCGCATGAAGCGTCTGATCCCTCCGGGTGCTGTGGTAGTGGGTGAGTTTGATTTTTGGTTCCCGTTGGCGCAACAATGCGAATATCGGTCTTCGAGAGCCGTTTATGAGATCATGAAGCGAGCGCATCGCTCTTTTGAGGAGACGCTTGCAAGAGTGGATGCCGAATATCTCATTTTCGACGAGCATTGGCGATATGAGTGCGAACATCGGAAAGGCGCATTCGGAATCGCTTATGGCGAAGAGGTTCTAAGATACATAGCCCGATGTGAGCTTGTGGGTGAGGTGGAAGATCGAAGTTACGGCCACCGAACCAGGGGTCTCCGAAAGGCCTTGTTAGTAACTCAGGTTTATAAACTCCCGCCCCTTCGGGGAAGGTCAAATGGTAACACGGATAGCACTGATACCGCTGAGGACCACAGATAATCAGTGCTGTCAAAGCCACTTGCAAAACAAAATTATCCTCAGATGAGATTGCATCGGCGCTTCGTGACTCGCAATGACAATAAGAAAGCCATTTTGTTGCCAAAAGCTCAGTGGCAACCTCTCGTTTTTCGAACTCTTGCAAGTGGCTGAACCGTCTTTGCTTTCCTGCCGGGAAGCTATTTGATCAAGAGGTAGTTCCTGTATTCTCCGATTCTTCTTCGGAGCACTTTGTTCTCGATAAAAGATAGGGCTCTGACAGAAAGCTTGTTGTGCTTGTGTTTTTCCTTCGAGCCGGGTTTTTCGACCACACGCCAGTTCATTTGCGCGATCCGATGCTGCATAACCTGAGGATGAGTACCCTCGAATACCGCGAGGTTTTTCAACGTACCGTAGTCATACTCGACGGTGTGGTCCGCATGGTGCTTGTCCACCCATTCCTTGTCGTGGTGCAGGGAATCCAGGGCGATCTGTTTTTGTTTCATCTGTTTGGGAGGCCGCACCCAACCGTAGTGGTAGATATCGGCATCCGCGCGGACGACGCGAAGTTTTTTTCCATCCTTGCGGAAGCTTTGGGCGCTTTTCCACGATTGGGTTCCGATCCCGTTGCGGACAATGCGAATCTCGTGGCGATACCAGTTCCGCCCGATCTGGTAATGGTCGTAGTCGCCGTAGAAATGCTTGTAGTCGAAGAGCAATCCCTCCACCTCGGAATCGTTTAGATAACGCACCATCTTTTCCCGAAGTCCCGGCAGATCTTGTTCGTGCACCACTTCGTCGGCCTGCACATAAAAGCACCAGTCGCCGGTGCATTGATTCAGGGCCACGTTGGTCTGTTGGGCGTTGATGGCGCCGTGCACGAAGTATTTAGGGTCCCACACGGTCTCGATGATCCGGATCCGGTCGTCGCCGATGGCGCGCACGAGGTCGGTGGTCCCGTCGTCCGAGTCTCCGCACGCGACAATGAACTCGTCGCAGATGGGGAGGATGGAGGTGATGGCCTCGACAATCGGGTAGTAGAGTTTAATCGCGTTTTTGACGAAAGTGAACCCGCTGATTTTCATGGGCGTCCTTTTTGGGATTGCGGATTGGTGATTGCGGATTTGCACCACGGAGACACGGAGAACGCCAAAAGAGGGGAGGATGGAGTGCTCTGTGTCTCCGTGTCTCCGTGGTGAGGTTTTTTACTGAAATCCGATATGGTTAGGTTGAAAATATATAGAAATTATTAAAAAAGGTCAAGGGGTTTATGATGAAAGGAGGGGCGACTTGAAGGGAAGGCGGCCTTTGAAGATTCTTCAGTCCATTGTGTTGCACGGCTGGAATGCGGGGGCGTGGTACGCGGTCGAGTTTTCCAAAGCCTTGCAGCGGAGGGGGCACGATATTCTTTTTCTGACGCCGGAGGGGGGCATCCCGGCTGGGCGGGCCCGGCAGGCCGGTCTGAAGGTGGAATCCTCCGTGGATCTGAAGCGGTGGTCTCCGGGGGCCGTGTTCCGAAACGTTCGCGCAATGAAGGCGCTCCTGGCGCGGGAGCGTTTCGATGTGATCCTCGCGCATTGGGGAGAAGATCATCTCTATTGGGCGCTTGTTCTCCGGTTCCTCGCGCCCAAGCCACCGCCGCTGGTGCGGGTTCGTTCTGTGGATCCGCGTTTGCCCAAGCGGCATCCTCTCAACAGGGTGCTGAACCAGCGCTGGACCGATCTGCTCCTTGTATCCAACCGTTTTCTTCGTTCGGGCTGCGAGCGGGTGCTAAAGCTCGATCCCGAAAAAATTGCCTTGGTGTATCCGGGTCTCGATGTGGCGGCCTTTTCCGAATGCTCCAAGGGAAGAGTGGAGGCGAAAACGGCCCTTGGGATCGAAAAGGACGCGCTCGTGGTCGGACTGATCGCCCGTTTCTCCCCAATCAAGGGACATCGCCATTTCATCGAGGCGGCCGGACAGGTGGCTCGCTCCGTGGAGAAGGCCTTTTTT
>MVCQ01000185.1 GCA_002059205.1 Candidatus Latescibacteria bacterium 4484_107 | reverse complement strand
TCCGCCTCGATCATCGTCCCGGCCTTCTTCAGAAGTGATTTGGCCAGTACGTAGAAAAATTCCTCCCCTCTCGTCTCGAGCTCCTCGATCTCCGAGGAGCATTCCGGCAGATCGTGCGGCACCGGGATCTCTATCCGTTCGACGGCCCTGAATGCCCCGTTTTTGAGCAACAGCAGTTCCGTCTCCCGGGCGCGGATGTGTGCGATCCATGTCCATTCGTCCGGGTCGTAATTCCACCGGTACGCACGTTCCAGGGCGAAGCAATCCACGTCCACCACGGAGAGACGAAGGTGTAAGCGATCCAGAAACGCGCGCGTGCGATCCACACAGGTCTTCCGGGCGGCTACGACGACCATCTTGCGTCCTTCTCCCGAGTCCTCGCGTAGTTCGTAATCCACGACGTAATTTCCTTCAAAGTCCGGAAGGTGCGACACGGCTTCTTGTTCCGCCTTCTCCGACAAAATGCGATCCGTGTCCTCCGGCTGCACAGGGAGCGTTCGTATCCATGCATCCCGCGTGCTGATAGACGCGACGAGCCGCTGAGACGTAATCGAGACCATCTCGAGTTTACTCTCTAACTCCCAAGCCGCCTTGGCGCGCTGCGTCTCGTCCCAGCCGTATCCGCGATCCGAAGGACATGGCACCGGCCAGATATCCAAATTCATAAGATCGGTGTCTGCTTCGGAAGGTCGCAGTTCAACAAGTCCGATGGCCCATGGCTTGATCTCCAATCCGATGACCGATGCGCTTTGTTTTTTTCGTAGCAAAATGGGTCGCTCCTTTCCTAAAAAAAGTCAGAAGTCAGAAGCCAGCATTTCCATTGTGCGCGGAGGGACGCGCATAATTCTTTCAGAAAGAAACATAAATGTGGTTCCTGGGAGCTAAAAATTACCATTTTGGAACTCCTTCCGTAGCAAAGGATTACAAAAGTGTTTCTTGGTAGAAGTCTGATCTCCGACCTCCGCCTTCTATCGGTGCTTTGTAGCCCTTATCTCGCCTTCTTCCTTCTCAAGACAGTTCTCACTACGACTACGGGGACAAGGGCGATCACGATGAAGACGATCCATTTTTTGATGCGACGATCCCAGGCGATGTTCATCATTTGAATACTCCTCCGTGCGGGCAGAAAGCATAAAACGCACCTATCGATGCAAAATATAGCATACGAGGGAGGCTTTGTCAACTGTTTTTCCCATACATGTCATGAAAACCTTGACAACCGAGCAATAGCTGTATATATTAGACAGGTTCAACCGAAAATGATGCCACCCCTCAGCAATCATCCCGGAGGAAAAGGCTTATGTCTATTGAAAAAGTAGTGATCCCGGTGGCGGGATTGGGGACGCGGCTCTTGCCGGCCACAAAGTCCCAGCCCAAGGAGATGCTTCCAGTGGGACGGAAACCGGTGGTGCAATACGTGGTTGAGGAGATGATCCATCAGGGATTAAAAAAAATCTTGTTTATCACGGGACGCAACAAGCGTTCGATTGAGGATCATTTCGACCGGGACAGGGAACTGACCGAACGGCTGACGGAGAGAGGAAATGCAGCGCTTCTGGAGGAATTAGACTACGAGGCGGAAGGTGTGGACTTTTTTTACACGCGTCAGAGCATTCGTTCGGGATGGAAAACGCCCATTTCGTGGGCCAGGAAGCCTTTGTGGTGGCGCTGGGAGACTCCATCATAAAAAGCGGCGCCTATTCGGGACTGGTGCAGCGATTGATCGCCTCGCACGAGCGGCACGGATCATGTTGTACGATCGCGGTCTGCACCGTGCCGGCCGACGAAGTACACCGATACGGGATTGTCAAGCCGAAGGGACGGATGGGAAGCGATTTCGAGATCGAGGATATTATCGAGAAACCCCCGGAGAATGAGGCGCCCAGCCGGTTTGCGGTGGCGGCGCGGTACGTGTTCAATCCGGAGGTATTCAGCGCCCTCGAGCACACCGCCCCGGGTGCTGGCGGTGAATTGCAGCTTACGGACGCCATTCGCATCCTGCTGAAAATGGGCCATAGCGTGCGCTGTCTCAAGCTCAAAAACGACGAGACCCGATACGACATCGGGAATCCGGAATCATATTTCAGAGCGTTTATGGACTTTGCGCTGGCGGACCCGAAATACGGGTACCTGATCCGGCAACACCTTCAGAAAAAACTGAGAGAGATTTGACTGGAGGCTGGAAGATAGTGACTGACATCCGGATTGTCGATTGTGGGGTTTCAATCCGGAATCCGAAATTTGAAACCCGAAATGGGTTCACCAGTCACCAGTCACAAAGAATATAGGGGGTTGGCGTGATTCGATGTTCGGCGCCCGGACGGGCGGGCATAATCGGAAATCCCACGGATATGTACGGAGGATCGGTGATCTCGTGTTCGACGCAGGAGCGCGCGACGGTGACGGTAGAGCCATGGGATGCGCTGGTGCTGGAGATATCCGGTGAGACGACGCGGCTTCGGGGCAAGGAGGATCTGGAACTCTCCCACGATTATTTTGACATCGCGCGGACGGTGATCGAGTTTCTGGCGTTGTCCGACGCACAGTTCAAGTTGACCGCCGAGAGCGACATCCCGTTTCAGGCCGGGCTGTCCGGATCCACGGCGATGCTGGTGGCGATCTTACATGCGCTGCTGGTCTTTTCGGAAAAACCGTGTCACCGGTTCCGGGCTGCGGAGATGGTGCGGCACATTGAACTGAATTATCTGAAGGTAGTGTGTGGATATCAGGATGCGTATATGTGCACATTCGGGGGCCTCCATTACATGGACTTTCGGGAGAAGGAGTTCTACCGGGGACTGCGGGAGGAGCCTTACGGAACCATGGAGTCTTTGGCACCTTACGTAAATCAACTTCCTTTCGTGCTGGCGCACACGGGAGTCCAGCGTATTTCCGGAACGGTGCACAAGCCGATCCGGGAGCGTTGGTTAGAGGGAGATCGCAAGGTGGTGCGCGGGTATCTGCGCATGGCTCATCTGGCCCGGATGGGCAAGAAGGCCGTGTTGGATCGGAACTGGGAGTGGCTAGGCGAGTTGATGATCGAGAATCACGAAATCCAGCGGGACCTGGGCGGATCGGGGCAGCAGAACGAGGCGCTGATCGAGACCGCGCTGAATTGCGGCGCGCTGGGGGCCAAACTGGCCGGCGCCGGGCGGGGTGGAACGATTATCGCGCTGCACCCGGATCCGGAGGAGATGATCGCTGCGCTGAAGAAGGCGGGAGCCGCGCGGATTATGACACCGAAGCCGACGGCGGGCGTCACGGTAGAGGTCGTGGACGGGGAATAGGGGAGATGAGGGAAATGTAAAATGGAAAATGAAAAATGAAAAATACAAAATGAAAATGGACGGCATGTGGGGACTGGCGATTCGATTTCGGATTTCGGATAGGCTTTAATTGGCGTGAAAGGAGAACACGATGGCTTTTTCATTCTCGGGGTTGATCTCAAACGATGTGGGCATCGATCTGGGCACGGCCAACACACTCGTGTACGTGAAGGGAGAGGGGATCGTGGTAAACGAACCCTCTATTGTGGCCCTGGATCGGGATACCCGTAAAGTAGTGGCCGTGGGCGCGGAGGCCAAAGAGATGTTGGGGCGGACGCCCAGCGAGATTCTTACCGTACGGCCCCTGAGGGACGGAGTGATTGCGGATTTTGAGGTCACGGAAGAGATGCTCCGGTATTTTATTAAAAAGGTTCAAAAAAACAAATTTCTCGTTCGTCCCCGAATCGTGATCTGTGTCCCCTCCGGCGTCACGGGGGTGGAGAAGCGAGCGGTGCGCGATTCGGCCGAGCGCGCCGGAGCGAGAGAGGTCTTTCTCGTAGCGGAACCTATGGCGGCGGCCATCGGCGTGGGGCTTCCCGTGGATGAGCCGGTAGGCTCGATGGTGATCGACATCGGAGGAGGCACTTCGGAGATCGCCGTAATCTCCCTCTCCGGCATCGTCTGCCATCGCTCCGAGAAGATCGGCGGCGACGAGATGGACGAGTCCATTGTGCAGTTTATGAGACGGACGCATAACTTGCTCATCGGCGAGCGCACCGCCGAACAGATCAAATGTCAGATCGGCTCGGCCTTCCCTATGGAAGACGAACTGGAAGCGCCGGTTAAGGGGCGGGATCTCGTAGCCAACATCCCCAGGACGGTCAATGTGACCTCCGAGGAAATCCGGGAGGCCCTCAACAAAGCCGTGGGGGCCATCGTGAATGCGGTCCGGATTTCGTTGGAGCAGACGCCTCCGGAGTTGGCCTCGGATATTTTGGACCGGGGGATCGTTATGACCGGCGGCGGCGCGCTGATCCGAGGACTGGATCGCCGTTTGATGGAGGAGACCGAGCTGCCCATTCACATTATGGACGATCCGCTGACGTGCGTGGTCAAAGGGGCAGGTAAGGTGCTTGAGGATCTCAATGGGTACCGGAAGGTCTTGTTTTAAGTACATCGTATAAAAATTTCCATCTCCTGAATTTTAAGAAGAGATACAAGCCTACCATGGGATTCCAACTTCCGTCCGGGACGTTTCGGCAGGTGGGCGGTTCTTTTCTGTCTTTTTTCGGCGAGGGGGAACCCTTGCTGTTTCGAGGGGGATGCACCGTGCAGATCCAAAAGGATTCGGAAGTGGAGGTGCTCATAGATATGGAGTCGGTGCATCGGGGAGAAGCAAAGAAGCTGAGAGAGCGGGAACGGAGTGCGTGAAACGTGAAACGGTGAGCAAGGAGAGCGTACTATTTGATGAAAAAAGACACGGGCTTTGCTCCGCCCGATTGGTTTTTCAATGTAGCCGGAGCGGCAATGGCAGTGGTGTGTTCGATGGTGGCATTTGGGCTTCCGCTCTTGGCTATGAAAATTGGGGCTTCGGTGTTCGAGTTGGGCATGGTGGGTACCATGGGGCCGCTGTGTTATAATGGCGGCCTGTTTGTTTACGGAGCGGATGGCGGATCGGATTCGTCCGAAACGGATGATGTTATTGGGAGGCGTGCTGTACGGGGCGTTCTATGGGATGAGATTGCTTCGGCGCCTCGCGCCTCGCAATGACAATAACGAAGGCATTTTGTCTTTTCGAACGTACCTGCATTATTCATAGACTTCAGCTATGAAGGCCGGAAATTCAGGAGGCCAAATAAACCCGTAAACGGATAACTCCGACGCGTGATGAGCCGGAGGCCAATAGAGAGACGGAGTTCCCGCTTCAGCGGTTTATAACCTGGATTATTCGCAAAGCTGTGGTTTCATGCCCACTTTCAGGCTTTACTCGAGCCTTCTCGAAAACAGAGTAGGGG
>MVCQ01000184.1 GCA_002059205.1 Candidatus Latescibacteria bacterium 4484_107 | reverse complement strand
GACATTCCGCTTCTGATCGCCGCCTTTGTGAAGGCTTACTGCGCGGAGAATCGGATCCCTCCGGTCCGGTTCTCCGACGAGGCCATGGAGCGCCTTATCCGCTATTCGTGGCCGGGCAATGTCCGGGAATTGAAAAACGTGGTGGAGAGCATGATCGTTCTTTCTGCCGGGCAGCGGATTACCGCCGCCGATGTCCCCGTCCACCTGGATGAGCGTGCCCAGCAGGATCGCAATCTTCCTGTGCTCCTCGGAAAGACTCCGGACCAATCCGAGCGCGAACTGATCTACCGGGCGCTTTTGGAACTGAAGGCCGACTTGGCGGAATTGAAGGAGGTTCTCATGGGACGCCAAAGCATCGAATCCCCCGTGCCCTATCCGCTGCACGATGCGGACTTTACCGAAGAACCCTCCGAAGAGGAAACACAGTACAAAAAAACTAAGGAAATTCAGGTTGGTACGATGCAGGAGATGGAGCGGGAATTGATCCAAAAGACCCTGATCAAAATGAAGGGCAACCGGAAGAAAACGGCCCGGAACCTCGGCATCGGAGAGCGAACCTATGGGACACGGATATCACGGATTTACACGGATCAAACAAGCGGAAATATGTAGGAATCCGAACCATTCAATTCATCCTCCCTCTACAAAAATCTTGTCAAGAAAACAAGGTTTCGCGGGATTGTAGTACAGCGCGGCAAAGCCGCAAACAAAACCCAAAGCAATGGCACACGGAACCCACTGATTTTCACGGATCAAACAAAAAGGCTGCTGCGAATTCCCGCAGCAGCCTCTCTCGTTTTCACGCAGGAGCGTGAAAACGAGATGATGAGACGGCTCACCAATCACCAATCACTCGCTTCACTCCTTCCACCAGTTCATCCATATCTGATTCGTTGAATCGAGGACAGAGCGGAAGAGTCACAATTCTAGATGCAGTTTTTTCTGAAACAGGGCATTCTCCCTCGCCGTGCCCCATCGCTTTGTAGGCCGGCAGGCAGTTGACCGTGGGATCATATTGGGTGATGGCCTTAATCTGTTCCTTTTCCCAGAGCGCTTCGATAAATTTATCTCTGGTCGTGCCAAGAGCCTTCTCGTCCACCAGCGTATTGTAAAGGTGGTAAACGTGCTTCACGTCCGGGATCTCGTAGGGCGTGGCGATCCCCTCCACATCGGCCAAAAGCTCGTTGAGGGTGTAGGCCAGTTTTCGGCGAATCGCATTGTGCCTTTCAACGCGCGCTAATTGAATCACCCCAACAGCCCCCTGCACGTCCGGCATTCTGGGATTGATTCCGGCATATTCCCCGCCGCCGTGGGAGCGGAGTTTTTGCATCTTCTCAGCCCATTCATCGTTGTTGGTAACGACCATACCGCCTTCGCCTAAGGTGGACATATTTTTGGACTGCTGGAAGCTGTAAAACGCAAAATCGCCCATCCCGCCCAACTTCTTTCCGTGATATTCGGCCCCCGGAGCATGGGCGGCATCCTGGATCACGATGAGGTTATGCCGCCGGGCAATCTCCAGGATGGAATCCATGTCGCAGGGCTGACCGCACATGTGGACGGTTATAACCGCCTTCGTGCTGGGCGTGATCTTCTCCTCCAACTTGGTGGGATCGAGGTTGAACGTGCGGGGATCGCTCTCGGTAAACACAATTTTCGCCCCTTCCCGGACGAAGATGTTTGCCGAAGCATGAAACGTGATGGCCGGCACGATGATCTCATCGCCCGGCTGGATATCCATTACAATCGCCGCCAGATGCGCCGCGCCAACCCAGGAACTGGTCGCAATGGCATGCTCGGCTCCGACGTACTCCGCAAATCGTTGTTCAAACTCCTTCACGCGCGCTCCGCATGTGGGCGCCCAGTTGTTGAGCACCTCCAACATAGCCTGAGCCTCCTCCACTCCGTAGATCGTTCCGAAGGAGTGGGCCAATTTCCACTTGTTCTCTGACCAGCGTGGTGAAAGCATAAAGGGCTCCTTTCTGTTATGAGCTTCTTGTTGCATTGGTTCCCTCCCTCAAACCTTTGCCAGTTGCGTTATCCTATCCTGCGTACGGGCACCCCCTTCCGGTTTTTCCGGCGTCCGTTGTTCGTCGTCCGTCGGAGAGGAACGCAGGGGAGCCAGATGTTTATATGGTCTACGGATAACAGCCCACAGACGCTTCCGAACTACGAACGGCCCAAAATCAGCAGCGTTCCCCTCCGGGTGGGGAATACAAACTCCTCCTTGCCGTCTCCGTCTAAGTCCGCGACGACCGGAGAATTTTCGGAATTGTAAAACCAACCGGGGATGGATTCGTCCTCGAAAGGCACTTTCAGAACTATATTACCGTAAGGGTCCAGAAGCGTAATTTGGTACGCTCTGGAACCCGGTTCGGCGTTCGCCGGCTGCTCACCAATGATGATGAGTTTCTTATCATCCCCATTCCAATCTATGAAGTAGGCATGAGTGGGCAACGCATAGGACGAGATTTCCTCAAAGCGCCAGAGGATTTCGCCCTGCCCGCTGACCAGAATACAGGGCTGGCGAAACTTCCAGAGTTCTGAAATCAACACCTGCTTTCCCTGAACGTCCTCTCGCACTTTCGCTACGTCCACCCATTGGCCGTGATTGATCTCATCTCGCACCGTCCAGACCAGGTTTCCCCCGGCATCGAAGAGGCACCCCCCCGTGGCTGTGATCAAGGTATTTCGACCAGAATTTTCTATATCGTCCACGATGGCGTAATCTACATGGCCATCCGGTCCAATCTCGGTTAGGGGTTTACGCCAGAGAATCTTGCCCTCTCCACTAACCAAAAAAAACTCGCAATGTTCATCCCACTTCTTTGTCATAGCAGAAGAGATAGCTATTTCGTCGATGCCATCATTGTTCAGGTCGCCTGTATGGACAAAATGCTCGATAATCCGATTCAGTCTTTCCATATGCCAGAGAATCTCCAGATTCTTATCAAGCGCATAAAGATGGCCACCATTGATGGCAACGATCAATTCTTTGAAGCCATCGCCATTTATGTCGGCAAAGCCAAAGCTGTCTATCGCATTCCCTCCGTAATCCTTCTCTCCTAAGGGAAACTTCACCCTTTTCTTCAACCTTCCCCCGGAGTCCAGAACAATCACATTATTCTCTCCCTCAGGCTCCTCGCCCATAACGATCTCCATCTCCCCATCCGCATCCACATCGGCGACCTCCAGGGCCGTGGTGGAATGTCTGTCGGTATTGGGGACTGTCCTTTCCCACAACAAGTTGCCGTCCGGGTCCAACACAACGAGGTGTTTCCCGCCGTGCTCAACGAAGATGTACTCGCAATGGGACACGGATATCACGGATTTACACGGATCAAACAAGCGGAAATATGTAGGAATCCGAACCATTCAATTCATCCTCCCTCTACAAAAATCTTGTCAAGAAAGCAAGGTTTCGCGGGATTGTAGTGCAGAGTGCGCGGAGCAAGCATAACCAAAACTCCCGCCGTTCTTCGCGGTAGGATTCAGACAGGCTCTGAAAAAAAAGAAAAATTCAAAGCGAAGGGGGATACAATTTCACCGCAGAGACGCGGAGGACGCAAAGAAGCTTTCTGGGAAAGTGGGAGGGGGGCTCACCGTCTCACTTTCTCCCCTGTTGTCCTCTCTCCTTAAGCCGAACCTTTCCCACTCTCTCGGCCCTTCCCGTTTTCGCCGACCCATACGCCGCCTCCATAATAAGGCTGGTCTTCATCCCTTCCTCGCCGGAACAAAGCAGCGGCATCCCCTCATTGACCGCCTGTACAAAATTTTCCACCAGACCCCAATGGGTTACTTTTGGCGGAGGCAACTCGAAGACTTCCATCTGCTTGCCCCTATACACCTCTAAATGGCCGCCATCCAGGGGCCGGGCTAATATCTTCCCTTCGGTGCCGTAAATTTCAAATTCGTCCGAACTGCTTCCCACATTCCAGTTGAAGTTCGCCCCCCCGTGCATGCCGTTGCCGAGCTTCATCGAGAGCACGGCTGAATCTTCGGCTTTGTATCCGCAATGCAGCGTCTCGGAGAAAGCGGCCACCTTCTCGACTTCGCCTAAAAGATAGACCATCACATCCAGCCGGTGGCTTCCCACGTCGAACATCACGCCGCCGCCGGAGATCGCAGGATCGCTCCGCCATTCTCCGGGTGCATTCGGAGCCGGAGGATTGTAATACCCCGTCAGATTAACCCGCACCAGCATCGGCGTTCCGACGACGCCTTCTTCCAACAACTGCTTGATCTTCTGCACGATGGGATACGTGCGCCGGTAATAGGCGATCATGAGCTTGACCCCGTTTTCCCGACAAGCCGCGATCATCTCCCGGCACTGCTCGGCGTTTATGGCCATCGGTTTTTCGCACAGTACGTGCTTGCCCGCCTCAGCCGCCTGCACGGTGTAATCGCGATGCAGATGAACCGGCGTAGCCACGTACACCGCATTGACCTCCGGATCATCTAAGAGATCTCCGGCCTGGCTGTACCACCTCTTGGCGCCGTGCCGGCGAGCAAAATCTTCCGCCTTTGCGATATCCCGGCGCATCACCGCCACAAGCTCCGAACCCTCCACACCGTAAAGCGCCGGCCCTCCTTTGCGCTCAGCCACGTCCCCGCATCCGATAATGCCCCATTTGAGGGTCATTTCGCATCTCCTCCTTTTGGTGATTGGTGATTACGGACTTTCAATCCGAAATCCGAATGGCTAATGAGCGATGCTTACTTCTCTCCCCGTCCGGCCAGACTCGTAGATCGCTTGCACGATCTCCACCGCGTGCTTCGCGCTCTCAATGGAGATGTAGGGGTCCCGATCCGTCCGGATCGCCTCCACCAGATCCTCCACCTCGCCTTGATGGCCGGATGCCCCCACGGCCATGGGATCCGAGGAAACGCCTTCGCTTTCTACCTGCTCCTTCGGGCCATAGAGACGCAGCATCTTTTGCTCCCCGTTTTCAAATTTCAGCACAGCCACCGACGTATCCTCTGTCTCGATCTCGTGCGCATACACCCCGAACGCTCCCATCACCGAGCGCACCCGTCCGACCAGCCATTGCACCAAATCCACCGTATGCACGCCCTGATTCATCAACGATCCTCCGCCGTCCATCGCCCACGTGCCCTTCCAACTCCCGTGCGGCCCCTCGTAATAGGTCTGCTTCCGATACCAGGGCAGCGTCGCATGCACCCCGATCAGCTTTCCCAGCCGTCCCTCTGAGATCGCCTCCTTCATCCGCCTGTGCAGCGGCACGGTCCTCGACTGGAAAATCGCCTGCATCTTCACGCCTGCGTTGCGCCCTGCTTCGATCAGCCGTTCGATCTTGTCCACCCGAATGTCCACCGGCTTCTCCACAATCAGATGTTTTCCCAATGCCACGGCCTCCAGCGCCATATCCACGTGCATACCGCTCGGAGTACATATCGCCACCACCTCTACCTCTTCGTCCGCCAACAGCTCCCGATACTCCCCATATCCCCGGCATCCATACTGTGCCATCACTTGCTTCAGCCGCTCCTCATCCACGTCACAGACCGCCACCAACCTGGCGCTCCTCGCATTCGTGATCGCCAAGGCGTGGTGCTTCCCCATTCCCAAGCCCACCACACCGAATCCGATTTCTCGTTGTTTCGCCATGTTTTTCCGGTATATTCGGAAAGCAGTGGGAAGTACTTCCGAATACACCTTTCTCCTTTCTGGAATTTTTGGTAAAACCGTGCTCTAGTCAGGGCAAGTTACCCGAACTTGTCCTGAGAAGGAAGGAGTGAGCCTCCAACTGCGAACGATTCGTTCATCTCGTTCCCGCAGGAGCCAGGGAACGGGAAATAGCAGGCGGATTATCAGAGGCTCGCGGATTAATCATAAAAATTTTATCCGTGTATATCTGCGTCATCCGTATCATCCGTGTGCTATTTTTCCGTTTCCTGTTTCACCGAATCCGCAATCTTGTGCACCTGTTCCAGAGTCGCCGGACAGACCTCAAGCCCAAACCGCTCCGCCGCCTCCCACACGTAAGCCGCCGTCCCCTCTAAAGTCTTCCGGCGCGAATCGTCGGGCGTACTGTACTCGAAGAAATTGTGTGTGATAGCCACGATGGTTTCGATCTGGATGTGCTTCTCGACCATATCGGCCATGCGCGTATCTATCGTTTGCCTGTGATCCTCGATTTCGGCCATCTCCACCCGGAGTTCCAGCGCGCACTTCCCACCCCAGGCGCGGCGGTTCCAGTCTTCTGTGACTGGAATCTCGTAGAAATCCAGATCGCCCGGAATCAGCCTGAAATGGGGGTGCACATGGTGGGCGTAAGGATAAGCTCCAGCCCAGACCGCTCTGTATTTCGGCATAACCCGCTCAGGAGCCGACACGCTTCCCTGACGGAATCCCACCTCATAGAGCGCCCGGAAGGTGGCGTCGTTGGCGGAAAAATTCCCGGGCCGAAAGCTCCCCGGACGCTTCCCAAAAGCCTCCGCCCAGACCTCGACCGCCTGCGACAGCAGGTCCACCTGCTCCTCGAAGCTGTAGGCTCCCAGATATTCTTTGTGCTGAAGGCCGCCGAAGCTTTGCGGATGGAGGTGCATGCCTAACTCGAACCCCTTTTGTTCCAGCTCTAAAAACAACTCCCGGTGACGATGAGCGGTTTCGGGCACAATGAAAAACGTGCCCACCAAATCGTGGGCAAGCAACACCTCTGAAAAACCGCGGATGGCCCGCTCGCTTAGCTCCCAGTTCTCAGGACCGCCCGGCGGCGAAAACGCCTTGATCCGCTCACAGTCCATGGTGAAACAAACATAGAGATTATTTCGGATCATCCTGATTCCTCTCTTCTACTCATATTTTTCTGCTAAAACCTTCACGCCTCCAATTTCACCTCATCCCCGGTTTCTTGCTGCCATTGCTTTATGTAGTCCGATAGCGTTTGAATGATCTTGTGATGCTGCTTTTCATGATAAAGGTTTCGTGTTTCCAGAGGATCTTCTTTTAGATTAAAAAGCTCATGTTCTCCTATCTCACTCACGTTCAGTTTCCAGCCGTCAGGAGTTATGACCGTGCGTATCCGGGCGCCCGTGGCCTTTTGGAGTTTATCTTCCGGGAATCCGTAATCCGGTCCATTCAACCATAAATCTCCATTTCTGCCATTCCACTCCAGAAAAACAGGTTCCTTGTCCCAGGGTTTATCCCCTCTGAGACAGGCATGCCAGCTTTTGCCCTGAAGCTGAGAAGGGGCTGACATATCCAGCATATCCAGCATAGTAGGAACCAAATCAATTTGGCTTACCGGATGCTCAACGAACTGGGATGGATTCTTCAGCCAGGGGATTTTGATCAAAAGCGGAACCTTAGCCGCCTCCTCATACATGACCTGCTTCGCAGCCAGTCTGTGGCTTCCCATCATATCGCCGTGGTCGCTGGTATAAACCACAACCGTATTTTCTTCCAGACCGAGTTCAGAAAGGTTCGCTAAAATTTTCCCCACACATGCATCAACCAGAGAAACCAGGCCCCAGTATCGGCTTATCAGATACCTCCACTCCCACTCGGTTTTCAGGGTCCCATGCGCATCATCCCTATCTCTCCAGCCGTGGTCCCGGTAATACTGCACCATATAGCGATGTCTTATTGGAGAATCCGGCCCCGGCAGGGCATCGAAATTCTTTGGTAGCTCTATATCCTCAGGGTTGTACATGCCGTCGTAGGCGCCAAAAAAGGGCATGTGGGGTTCCAGAAAATTCAGATAGATCAGAAATGGCTGGTCCCGATGCTCCCGGATGAATTGACAAACCTCTCCGGCCAGAAAGGCCGGCTTGCTGTACTTTTCCGGAAGTCGGGCGGCAAAACCACGAGAGAATACGGGATAGCCCGAATTTTCTGCATCCGGCATGAATCCATGTTTTTCCAGAAAAAGGCGATAACTGGCTTTTACCGTTTTATAATCCTCCCGCGTGTAATGGTTTTTGTAATGCTCCTCTATACTCACCCATTGCCTTTCAAAGCCGTGCTGAGGAATTTCCTCGTCGCCCAGATGCCATTTGCCAAAATACCCCTTGACGTAATCTTCCCCTTGCATCATCTCAGCGATGGTGGGAATTTCCTTCTTCAGCGGAATATTATTCTCAATGCACCCATTGGTGTGAGGATAGAGTCCCGTGAGGATACTGGAACGGGAAGGAGTACATACTGGCTGAGTAACATAAGCCTGCGTGAAGACTACACTCTCCCGGGCCAATTTATCGAGATTGGGAGTCTTGATCTTCCGGTTTCCATAGACTCTCATAGTATCCTGTCGCTGTTCGTCGGTGAAGATGAACAGGATATTGGGTCTTTTGGGGGTTGGCATTTTGGATCTCCTTGAATCGCAAGATATCGGCGCGGATCAGGCGCGGCTGTATGCCGTCGTCTGCATCCGGCTTGTTAGGCGAAATCAGTGCGATCATTTTTCACAACATCTACAAGCCCCGGTGCAAATCTCTTCAGGTTTTGGGGCGTTAGCCTTCGGGAGGCATCCAGCCAGTCAAGAATTTCATCCTTGTCCCGCCTGTTTTCCCAAC
>MVCQ01000024.1 GCA_002059205.1 Candidatus Latescibacteria bacterium 4484_107 | reverse complement strand
TGGCGAACTCCGTGAACTTCCTGGCTCCATGGCGCTTCTTCATTTTCCCCGGTCTCCTTTGGTTCTCCTGATCGTATTCTCGTATTCACCAGATGATAGTTACACTGGACAATTGTATCTTTCGGTCCCGGCTGATCAACGCACCGCCACTTGCTGTCTAAGTCGGCCGTTTTTTTCACCAAACAACACGCCTATAAAGTAACATCTTGTATAGCATTTGTCAAGCATGTTTTTTGGAGTTATTTCCAGTTGGTCGGAAAAACAACTTGACTTTCCTTGTTCTCTGAATTATCTTTGCGTAAACACTGCTCGGCCCTCGTTTTATTCTTTTCTTTTTATTGCAGTTATTCCGATTAGAACGCTGTGCTGAGAGCGAATTTGGACATCGTTGCGCCGTCCTTTCGTTTTCCAAACCCCGGATGTTTTAACCGAACCTCCCATTTCAGAAAGGCGTCCACGATGCAAAAAATGCTCGTCACAATCGCGATTATCCTCAGCGCTTCACTAACGTTGGCAGACGAACCGTCCCAGTCTGAGTCCCAGCACAATCCACAGACCGGTGAGCTATACGGCCATGTTGTAGATAAAGCAACGCACCAGCCTCTGCCGGGGGTCAGCGTGCTCGTCGAAGGCAGCCGGCTGGGCGCGAGCACGGATATCGATGGAAAGTTCCGAATCGAGCGGGTTCCCGTGGGAAGCCACAATCTGCGCTTCATGATGATCGGATACGAGACGCTGATCAAATCCAACGTGGTGGCCAATCCCGGCCGGGAGACACGAGTGGAGGCCGAACTGCGGGAAGTCGTGCTGGAGATGGAGGCGATTCGGGTCCGGGCGAGTTTCTTCGAGAAGGCGCGGGACGCCGTGGTCACCACGCGTACAATGGATTTCGAGGAGATCCGGCAGGATCCGGGTAGCTCGGAGGACATCCAGCGGGTGATGCAGGCCCTTCCGTCCGTGGTGTCCGGCTCCGATCAGATGAACGAGATCATCGTCCGGGGCGGCATCCCCGGCGAAAATCTGTTTCTGTTGGACACCATTGAGATTCCCAACCCGAACCACTTCGGACAACAGGGTACGGGCGGCGGACCGATCAGTATGATCAACACGCACTTCGTCCGGGAGGTGAACTTCATGGCCGGTGCGTTTCCTGCCAAGTACGGCGACAAGGTCTCCTCCGTGATGGACATCGCCCTCCGGGAGGGCTGCCGGAAGCGGATGGAGGGAAGTTTTGACCTGGGGATGGCCGGCGCGGGCGGACTCTTCGAGGGGCCTCTTGCCGGAGGAAAAGGTTCCTATCTGCTCTCGGCCCGCAAGAGTTTCCTTGATCTTATCATCGCGTCCTGGGGACTCACCGCGGTGCCGCGCTATTACAACCTTCAGGGCAAGGTGGTGTACGATCTGAATGATAACAATAAGCTCTTGATCAACGCGATCTGCGGAAACGACCGGATCACCATCGAACATGAGGAAGAGGAGGACGCCACCGGATACGTGGCGGAGGAGGAAAACGTGCGTGCGCGAAGCCATCAGTACGCAGGCGGTGTGACGCTGCGGTCTCTCTGGAGCAAGGGATTCTCCGACCTGACCATCTCTCGCGCGCTCAACTACTGGGATACCTTCGTGTACGATGCCTCGGGAGATCCGTACTATACCAACAAATCCACGGAGGTCGAGAATACCGCGAAGTTCGACGGAGTGTTCCAGTTTTCCAAAGCGCACGAACTCAGCGCGGGGGTATCCTATAAGCAGGTGCACGCGGATCACAATATGTGGGCGGAAGCGGACACGCTCTTCGTGTGGGACGTCGCGGACCCGGACTCGTTCCATCTGGATACCGTCAAAGATACCCTCAAAACCTATGAGGACTGGGAAGATAACGAGGAGGTGCATTCCGGAAAGATGGCGGCGTACGCGCAGTATAAGTGGCGTCCGGGGAGCCGGATCACCGTGAATCTCGGTCTGCGGTACGACCGGTTCGCGTACACCGGCCACGCGCACGTGGGGCCGCGAGTGGGACTTTCTTATGCACTGACTCCGAACACCACGCTGAACGCGGCGTATGGGGATCATTATCAAAGTCCGGACTACGTTGAACTGACCGCCCATCCGAAGAACGAGACCCTGGATTACAAACGCACGCGGCAAACCGTGTTCGGACTGGAACATCTGTTTCGGGAGGATACGAAGGGCACGATAGAGGTTTACTACAAGAAGTATTCGGGCGTACCCATTCCCAGATCGTGGACTACGCCCGATCCGTTCGACAGTTTCCAGGGCGAGCTGTTGAACGAAGGCAAAGGGGACGCTCAGGGAATCGAGTTTTTTCTCCAGCGCAAGATGTCTGGGAATTTTCAGGGCACGTTGAGCTACTCCTACTCCCGATCCCGTGCGTTCGATCTCCGCTTCGGGGAATACTACAATTGGGACTACGACTATCGGCACGTGTTCACCGCCATCTCCAGCTACCGGTGGAAGCTGATGCAGCGGAAGTGGTATCAGCGTCTCAAAGAGAAAAGGTTGTATAAAATATTCGCCTGGATCATCCCCCTGGCCGACGAGACCGTGGTCAGTTTCCGGTGGCGCTATCTCGGCGGCAGGCCGTACACCGAACCGAACTACCATCGGGAGTGGCACACGTGGATCACGGAGGCGGATCAGAAAATGAACACGCAGCGTTATCCCGTGTACCACCGTCTGGACATTCGTTTGGACCGACGGTTCATGTTCGGCGGGTGGAATATGGTGACGTATCTCGACATCCAGAACGTGTATAATCGGGACAATATCTGGGGGGTTCAGTACAAAGAAAATGGCAAGACCGAGGACGTCCTTCAGTTCAGGGGGTTCCCCATAGGCGGGCTGGCGATCGAGTTTTGAGAAAGATGGAGGATATGGACGTCCTGCGCGGGCCGGACGTAGGCATCACCGGGCCTTACGTCCATCTGATCTTCGGAGGCGGGGGATTGGAGAAGTAGCAAAGCGACCTGAAGCAACCTCCCTCGGATTCTGAATCCGAGGGAGGTTTTTTTTGTGCCGGAGCAAAAAAAATGGGGTGGACGGCCGAACCATTCCGTCCATGTATTTTTTTCGCGGATTGAAAAAGCCCTTGCATGAACGATATAAATGTATTATTCTTATACTACGCTTTGGTGTGACGGGAGCGCTCTGTTTTGCCTTCCGTTGCTGATTGGCGAGGCGGGACTCCCGGTTCAGGTTCCTGGCTCACGTTTCACGTTTTACGCTTTACGTTTCACGGTTCGCCCACACCGGATTGCCCCATTTTTTGTTCACGATGAAAGCTCGGAAAACAAGGTGCCTTTGGAAGTGAATTTGCCGCAATGGGAGATTTTGTCTGGTGGAACGGTGCGCCCGACAGTGGAGCGGTTGGGCGTTTTTCCGGATGCGTTTGAAGCGTTCCGCCGCTGTTTCAGGGAGAAGCCGGTTCCCTTTTTCCTGGACAGCGGGATGGATCCGGAGAAATTGGGCCGGTATTCTTTTATGGGGAGCGATCCGTTTCTGATCTTCCGGAGCGAGGGAACGCGGATTGAGTTGATGCATCGGGGGCTGCGATGGCGCGGCGTCGGGGATCCTTTTCGGGCGCTCTCTGAGTTGTTCGGGCGTCTGCGGGCTGCTCCCATAGAGGCTGCGGTGCCTTTTACCGGCGGCGCGGTGGGCTATTTCGGATACGATCTGTGCCATTTCGTGGAGACGCTTCCTGCGGCCGCTGTGGACGACGCAGGCGTGCCGGATTGTTATTTGGCCTTCTACGATAAGGTGGTAGCTTTCGATCATCTGCGCCGGAGGGCGTATTTTTGTTCCTGTCGGATTTCGGGATCGGAGGAGTCTGAGTCGGGAAGACGGGATGATTTGATTCGAGCGGCATTGTCGGTTGTGCCTGATAGTCCTCCATCGGAGAAGAGTTCGGGAATTCCGATGGAGGCTCCGCTGCCTCCGGTCCGGTCGAATTTCACGAAGGACCAGTATCTAACCGCCATCCGGCGGGCCAAGGCATACATCGCGGCCGGCGACATCTATCAGGTGAATCTTTCTCAACGCTTCAGCGGCCCGCTGCCGGTTCCTCCGTTTGATCTGTACACCCGCCTGCGCGCGCGGAATCCGGCGCCTTTTGCGGCTTTTTTGGATTTCGGGGAATTGCAGGTCCTCAGTTCGTCTCCCGAGCGGTTCCTGCAGATGGAGGCCCGGACGCGAAAGGTGTACACCCGTCCGATCAAGGGCACGAGGCCCCGGGGAAACACGCCGGAGCGGGACGCGGACTTGGGGCGCGAACTGCTTCTCAGCGAGAAAGATCGGGCCGAGTTGGTCATGATCGTGGATCTGGAGCGGAACGATCTGGGCCGGGTGTGCGAGACCGGATCGGTGCACGTGCCGGAGTTGATGGCTTTGGAGCGTTACCCCACGGTGTATCATCTCGTCTCCACCATAGCGGGAAAACTTTCCCCGGAGCGGGATCGGATGGGTCTGCTGCGGGCGATGTTCCCCGGAGGCTCGATCACCGGGGCACCGAAGATCCGGGCGATGGAGATCATCGCCGAGTTGGAACCCACCCGGCGGGGCGTGTACACGGGTTCCATCGGCTGGCTGGGATTTACCGGAGATATGGACTTGAACATCGCGATTCGCACGTTCGTGGTCCGGGACGGGATGGCGCGTTTCCAGGTGGGCGGCGGCATCGTGGCCGATTCCGATCCGGAGGAGGAATACGAGGAGACGCTGCATAAGGGGCGGGCGTTGATGGCGGCGCTTGGAAGCGTGAATTATAAAATGAAAAATGAAAAATACAAAATGTAAAGTGCAAAATGTTCCCCTCCCTCCCGCTGGGGAACGGAAAAGCTCTGGTGGCTCATAATGGTTTACTTCAACGGAAAAATAATCTCCGGGGAGGGAGCCGCGGTTCCCATCGAGGATCGCGGTTTTCGGTATGGGGATGGATTGTTTGAGACCATGCGGGTTTATCGGGGGAAGGTCTTTCGGCTGGCGCGTCACGTGGAGCGGCTGGTGGAATCCGCGTCGGTATTGGGGATCGAGTTGAGGCCCATTTTGGACGACGGCCTGATCCTTTCCTCCGAATCCGAAGCATCCCTGCGATCCGCCGTGAGCGGGGAGATCGCGGAAGCGGTGGAGAGGGTGGTCGCGGTCAACGAAATCGGGGAAGGCGTGGTTCGGATCATCCTCACCCGGGGGGCGAGCGATGGCTTCGACTTCCCGGATGCGCCCAAGCCCAACCTGATCGTGACGGCGCGACCGTTTGTTCCGGTTTCGGAGGAGCGAGTCCGCACCGGGGCGCGGGCGATCATCTCGAAGATTCGGCGGAATACCTTCTCCCCGATCTCGCGCGTGAAGTCGCTCAGTTTTCTGGAAAGCGTGCTGGTTCGGCGGGAGGCTCGAAAAGCGGGCGTGGACGAGGGGCTGCTGATGGATACGGAAGGGCATTTGGTGGAAGCGAGCGTGGGCAATCTTTTTTTTGTCCGGGAAGGCGCGCTTTACACGCCCCCCATGAGTGGTCCGATTCTTCCGGGAATTACGAGGGAGGTGGTGATGGCCCTGGCTTCGAAGCGTTCCATCCCCTGCTTCAAGCAAGCTTTTTTTCCGGAAGAAGCGGCGGACATGGAGGAGGCTTTTACGACCAGTACGTTGATGGAACTGATGCCGCTAATTCAGATCAACGGCCGGCCCGTCGGCGCGGGAATACCTGGCGAAGTAACTCGCACCTTGATAGCAGCTTATCGGGAGTTGGTGATGGCGGATTGCGGGGTTTCAATCCCCAATCCGAAATCCCCAATCCGCAATCGAAAAAGGTGAGTCCTATGCGCGCTATCTTCCAGGAGCACAAGGAAGCCGAGCAAGCCGACGCCACATTTGAGCGTTTGCGCGGAGAAATTCAGGCGTACAACGAGACCGCGAATCTGGATCGGATCGAGCGGGCCTATCGTCTGAGCGCCCTGGCGCATAGGGGGCAGGTTCGCAAGTCCGGTCTTCCCTTCGTGCATCATGGCCTCGAGGTGGCCCGGATTCTGGCCGGTTTGCACCTCGATTCCATGACCCTCGCGGCCGGGCTGCTCCACGACGTGGTGGAGGATACGCAGGTTCCCCTGAGCCAGATCCGAAATGAGTTCGGTGAGGCGCTGGCGCTACTGGTGGATGGAGTGACGAAAATCAGCGAATTGAAGCTCCAGAGTCGGGAGGTCCAGCAGGCGGAGTATTTCCGGAAGATGCTCCTCTCGATGGCCAAAGACATCCGGGTGATCCTCGTAAAACTGGCGGATCGCCTGGATAATATGCGTTCCCTGCAATATCTGGCGCCGGAAAAACAGCAGCGCATCGCGTTGGAGACGAGGGAGGTGTATGCGCCGCTGGCCCATCGTTTCGGGATCGCGCGGATCAAGATGGAGCTGGAAGATCTGAGTCTGAAGGCGCTCGACCCGGAGGCGTACGAGGAAATAAAGGCCAAGGTTGCATTGAGCTTGGAGGAACGCGAGCGGCAGATTGACCGTATCCGAATCCCGCTCGCTCAGGAACTTCGAGCCCACGACATCGAGGCGGAGATTTCGGGCCGCGCCAAACATTTCTACAGCATCTATACTAAGATGCAGCACCGCGGCAAGTCCTTCGAGGAGATTTACGATCTGATGGCCATTCGGATCATCGTTCCGACGGTGCCGGATTGCTATCACGCGTTGGGATGGGTGCATGCGTTGTTTACTCCGGTGGCCGACCGATTTAAGGATTTCATCGCCACGCCCAAGTCCAATATGTATCAGTCGGTGCATACCACGGTGATCGTCCCGAGGGGCCAGCGGATCGAGATTCAGATCCGCACTCCGGAGATGCACCGGATTGCGGAGGTGGGGATTGCGGCGCATTGGCGCTATAAGGAGGGACGCACCGGCCCGGACGAACTGGATCACCACTTGGGGTGGATCCGGGATATGGTGGAACGACAGCACGATGCCATGGATGCCGAAGAGTTTATGGAGGATCTGAAGATCGAGCTGTATCAGGACGAGATTTTCGTGTTCACACCCAAAGGGGATCTCAAGCACCTGCCGAGGGGCGCAACGGCGTTGGATTTTGCATTCAGTGTGCACACGGATATCGGACTGCACTGCTTCGGAACGAAGGTCAACGGGCGGATGGTGCCCATCGGAACGCCGCTTAGAAGCGGCGATTCGGTGGAGATCCTCACCTCTCCGAATCAGAAGCCCACTCCGGATTGGCTCCACATCGTTCAAAGTTCCAAGGCCCGAAGCCGGATCAAACGCTATCTGAAGGCGGAATCGTTTTGGGACAGCGTACGCCTGGGCCGCGAGATGCTCGGACGGAAACTGAGCGCGCGCGAAGCGGATCTTTTGGCCCTCGCTCGGAAGCATAAATTGCAGGACACAGAGCATCTCTTTGCCGCCATCGGAAGCGGCGAAATCCCGCTCAGTCGCATCACGTCCGCTTTGTCCGATGAGAAGCGGAAACCCCCGGAAAAGCTGCTGCGGCGTGAGGGGATCCGGTCGGTTCGTATTCAGGGAATGGACAATATGATGATCCGGTTTGCGGAGTGCTGCCGTCCGGTGCCGGGAGATGATATTATTGGATTTGTAACCCGGGGGCGCGGTGTCTCCGTCCATCGGCAGGACTGCCCCAATATCGCCACTATGTTGACGGACGAGAAGCGCCGCATCGAGGTGGAGTGGGATTCGGGGCGGGGGAACGTCTTCGTAGCCCGTATTTTAGTCCATGCGGTGGACCGGCGGGATCTGCTCAACGACATTACCAGAGCGATCCGACGCATGCGGATCAATATTCGGACCAGTGCGTCGTCAGTGGAAATTGACCGTTCTGTCGTGCGCTTTGAATTGGAGGTGCAGGATCTCCAACAGTTGCGCAAATTGATGGCCGAGATCGAGGCGATTGATTCCGTGCTGACGGTGGAGCGGCCGGACGAGGTGGAGGAGCCGCCCCGGCGTTGGTCCATTAAATCCCGGCTGGGACGGAAGCGGAAGGAGAGGCGGGCGGTAACTCGTGCGGGCGGATCGTACTCAGAAGCATCTGCATAGACTAAGCCTGATTCTGTTCTAACGCAGTGTAGTGAATACCGCATTTGAAAAGGAGCGAAAAAATGACTCCGGTAAGGAGCGTTTCATTTCAACGCACCATCCCCATCCGCCATGAGGTCGATGTGTTTGTCGCGGGAGGCGGCCCGGCCGGTTTTGCGGCGGCTTTGGTGGCGGCGCGACAGGGAAGGCGTGTCTATGTGGCAGAAGGTACGGCCTGCTTCGGCGGCATGGGAACCTCCGGCTTGGTGCCCGCCTTCATGCAGTTCGGCGATGGGGAACACTTCGATGCGGGCGGCGTCGGGCGTGAGATTTACGACCGGTTGTGGGATATGGACGCTGCCGGCCCGCGGGACAAACGGGATTTTGGGTGCTGCCGGCTCTCCATACGCGTCGAGGCGCTGAAGCGTCTCTATGATCTCATAGCCGAAGCGTCCGGGTTGGATTTCACGTTTCATACGCAATTGATCGCAGTGGAGGGAACGGATGGTTGCGCTACCCATGCCTTCTGCTTTGGGAAGAGTGGGCTCTTTGCGGTGCGGGCGAAGCTGTTCGTTGACGGTACGGGCGATGGGGATCTGGCGGCCTGGGCAGGAGCGCCTTTCGCGAAAGGGGACGAAGAAGGCAGGATGATGCCCGGTACGTTATGCAGCCTTTGGGCCGACGTGGACTGGGACACCGTGCACAAAAGCGGACTCGGCGCGGGCGGAGCGCGCCTTAAGGAGGCTTTCCTGGACGAGGTCTTTTCGGTTGAGGACCGGCATTTGCCCGGCATGTGGTGCGTAGGGGAACACGTGGGCGGCGGCAATATCGGGCATACTTATGATGTAGATGGTACCGATGAACGTTCGTTGACCAAGGCGCTGGTCCGGGGGCGAAAGCGTATGGTCGAATACGAGCGGTATTACAAGGAATATATGAAGGGTTTTGAGAAGATGGAATTGGTGGGTACCGGGGCGTTGTTAGGCTTACGGGAAACGCGACGGATTCTGGGTGATTATGTGCTTTCTCTAAAGGATTTCAAAAGCCGGGCCGTGTTCGACGATGAGATCGGCCGGTATTGTTATCCCGTGGACATTCATGCTTCCAGTCCCGATGAGGAGGCCTTCGATCAGTTTGAAGAGGAGTTCAGGAACCTGCGCTATGAGAAGGGGGAGAGCTATGGCATCCCGTACCGGATACTTACGCCCCTCGGGCTGGACAATGTGTTGGTGGCGGGCCGCTGCGTGAGTTCCGACCGCTACATTCTGGGTTCCATCCGTGTGATGCCGGGTTGCTATATCACGGGCCAGGCTGCCGGTATGGCCGCGGCTATGGCAGTGGAAAAGAATACCTCCACGCGCGGCATTGATGTCAAGGAGTTGCAGGAGCGGCTGAAGGAGTTGGGGGCTTTTTTGCCGAATGCATAAAAACAGGTTGAGGGTAAGGCTGAGAAAGGCGGGACCGAAGGGGGCTTCGCCTCAACCTCAACCTTTGCCTTATTTGAAGGTTTCCGCGGACTTCGCGGAAAAAAACAGGTGGTCCATAATCTTATGAGGAGAACCCATTTGAGCACTTTCGAGGCCATACTTCTTGGGCTGGTCCAGGGCCTGACGGAATTTCTCCCCGTCAGCAGTTCGGGGCATCTGGTGCTGGCCCGGACTTTGTTGGGTGGTTCCGGTGAGGGGATCACGTTTGAGGTGATGGTGCACTTCGGGACGTTTTTGGCCATCGTTACTGTTTTCCGCAGGGAAATCCTGAAAATGATCGTTTCGCTTCTTCAGGGGATCGGCACATTTTTCGGACGGAAGGGAATCCAGCAAAGGCTCGAAGCGGATGGGCATCTGAGGTTGGCGCTGTGGATCGTGATCGGTTCGATTCCGGCGGGTTTTCTGGGATTGTTATTCGAGGACTATATAGAGCAGGCGTTTTCCAATCCGATCTTAGTGTCGGGGGCGTTGTTGGTCACGGGAAGCATGGTCTGGTCCACGCGGTACGTGAAGGAGACCGGGGGCGAGGTGGGTTGGAAAGATGCGATTCTGATCGGCGCGGCGCAGGCCTTTGCGATGATTCCGGGCATCTCCCGGTCCGGCTCGACGATTGTGACCGGGCTTTGGCGGAAGGTGGATCGGGCGAAGGCGGCGGAGTTCTCTTTCCTGCTGGCGCTTCCGGTTATCTTCGGAGCCACGCTGCTCAAATTGAAGGATGTGTTTGAGGCCCCTCCGTCGAGTACAGAGATGTGGAGCCTGATCGTGGGCACGGCGACGGCTTATGCATCGGGCTATGTGGCTATTCGGGTGCTCCTCGGCATCGTGCGGAAGGGCAAGTTAGATCGGTTTGCGTACTATTGCTGGGCGGTGGGACTTGTTGCATTGTTTCTCCAACTCGTTTATAAGTAGCCATTCACCAAGTAAGTCACTTTCACGAAGTTCATGGTGCTTTTCTTTGACCCCTCCTCCGTCCCCTCCCCGAAACGGGGAGGGGAGCTATCCTTTCGAAGGCAGAAAAAAAGGCTCCCCCTTCCCTTTTAGGGAAGGGGGCCGGGGGGGGGTTAGGTTGCGTTTCATCTCGTTCCAACGCTCCGCGTGGGGACGCAGATTCGACGCTCCGCGTCAGCAAGCTAAAACGACCGAGAGTGTATAATTGTGGATGGTAAATGGCTGTGGTTCTTTACCTCCTCGTTTATAAGTAGCCA
>MVCQ01000023.1 GCA_002059205.1 Candidatus Latescibacteria bacterium 4484_107 | reverse complement strand
ACCCGCGTGATCGCCGCCGTCAACGTGCTCTTCCCATGATCCACGTGACCAATCGTACCAATGTTTACGTGCGGCTTCGTTCGCTCAAACTTCGCCTTCGCCATAGCGGCACCCCCCCTCCGATTGGTGATTGGTGATTGGTGAGGCTCTGTCAAAAAAAGTCAATTTTGGCCAAAAACGTTCTGTTTTTTTCTAAAATCCGGAGTTTTTCGACAGAATCTGGTGAATGGTGATCCAAGCAGCTGGCGATTGACTACCACCTGCCAGCTAATGACCGCCCTCCATAATCTGGGTTGATATGGACTCCGGTACTTCCACGTACCTGGAAAACTGCATCGAGTAAATCGCTCGTCCCTGCGTGGCCGAACGCAACTGAGTGGCGTACCCGAACATTTCCCTCAAAGGAACCACCGCATTGATCACCTGAGCATCCGGACGCCGTACAATACCCATAATATTCCCTCTTCTCCCATTCAAACCACCCATCACGTCCCCTATATACTCTTCGGGGACCACGACCTCCACATCCATCACGGGCTCCAGAAGCACGGGGTCAGCTCGTTTGCAGCCGTCCCGAAACGCCATGGATCCAGCAATCTTAAACGCAATCTCCGAAGAATCCACTTCGTGATAGGAGCCGTCAAACAATATAACATGCACATCCTCCATCGGATATCCGGCCAACACACCGTTCGCCATCGCCTCCCGAATTCCCTTCTCCACCGACGAAATATACTCCTTCGGGATCGCCCCTCCGACGATTTTATTCTCAAAAATAAGCCCCGAACCCGGCTGTCCCGGACCCATCTCAATATAGACATGGCCATATTGCCCGCGCCCCCCGGATTGTCGAACGAATTTCCCCTCACTTTGCACCGTCTTCCGAATAGACTCTTTGTAGGAAACCTGCGGTCTCCCCACGTTAGCGGCCACTTTGAACTCTTTCAGAAGCCGATCTACAATGATCTCCAGATGCAATTCGCCCATCCCGGAGAGTACGGTCTGACCGGTGTTCTCATTCGTGGACACCTGGAAGGTCGGGTCCTCATCCGCGAGTTTCGCCAGTGAGTCCATTAACAGATCCTGATCGCGCTTGGTCTTAGGCTCCACCGATATTGAAATAACCGGTTTGGAAAACTTCATGGACTCTAAAATAATGGGGGCTTTCGCCGAGCAAAGCGTATCTCCGGTTCTTGTAAATCGCCATCCCACCGCAGCGGCAATATCCCCTGCATAAACTTTCTTCAGCTCTTCGCGCTTGTTCGCATGCATCTGAAGAATGCGCGCAACGCGTTCCCGCTTATTAAGTAAACTATTGTAAACATAAGAGCCGGCATCCATCGTGCCGGAATACACTCGAAAAAAAGTTAAACGCCCCACGTACGGGTCGGTCATCACCTTGAAAGCCAAGGCAGACAGAGGTTCCCCATCCGAAACGGATCGAACTTCCAATGCTTCCGTATCGGGATGCACGCCCTCCACACTCCCCACATCTAAAGGAGAGGGCAAATAATCCACCACTGCGTCCATCAGTCGCTGAATGCCCTTATTTCGGAAAGCTGTCCCACAGAGCACAGGAACTACCTTTACGTCCACCACCGCCTTCCTCAGGGCAGACCGGATTTCTTCGGGGCGAATATCCTCACCGGAGAGAAATAGCTCCATCAAATGATCATCGTAATCGGCTACCGCCTCCAACAAAACCTCCCGATAGTGCCGGGCGGTCTCCGCCAGATCCTTCGGAATATCGTATTCCGTGAACTTTGTCCCCAAAGTTTCCTCATGATAACTGATCGCTTTCATCTCAATGAGATCAATCAGTCCGGTAAAGAGATCCCCTGCCCCTATAGGAAGCTGAATCGGCACAAAAACGGCCCCAAGTCGATCCTCCATCATATCCACGGCCCGATAAAAATCCGCTCCCACCCGATCCATTTTATTCACGAAGGCCAGTTTCGGGACGTTGTAACGATCCGCCTGGCGCCATACCGTCTCCGACTGAGGCTCCACACCGCCCACCGCGCAGAATACCCCGACAGCTCCGTCCAACACGCGAAGCGATCGCTCCACCTCCGCCGTGAAATCCACGTGGCCCGGAGTATCTATGATATTAATCCGGTGATCCCGCCAGAAGCAGGTTGTCGCCGCAGAAGTAATCGTGATTCCGCGCTCCTTCTCCTGCTCCATCCAGTCCATCGCGGTCGTGCCGTCGTCCACATCCCCGATGCAATGAAGTTTCCCCGCATAGTACAGCATCCGCTCCGTGGTCGTCGTCTTCCCCGCATCAATATGCGCCATAATCCCGATATTACGGGTATGTTCTAAGGAGTATTTTCTGGGCATGTTTTTCCTGTTTGCATGAAAACCATACGGCCAAAGCCGGTGATCCGTGATTGGCTCACGCCTATCTAAAAGACCTTTTATTGCTTGCTTTGCGATGTTGCCGTGAGAACGGAAAGCCTACCAACGATAATGCGAAAATGCCCGATTGGCTTCGGCCATCCGATGGGTGTCCTCTCTCCGTTTAATCGCATTTCCCTCGTTCCGGGAGGCCGCTATCAATTCGGCAGACAGACGTTCGGCCATCGTTTTCTCCGCCCGATCACGCGAGTATAAGATCAGCCATCGGATGGACAAACTCAGACGTCGATCATCCCGAATTTCCACCGGAATCTGATAGGTAGCCCCACCGACCCGCCGGGACTTGACCTCCACCACAGGCTTTACGTTGTTCACGGCTTTCTCAAAAACTTCAAGACCATTCTGATTCGTCTTTTGCTCGATAAGGTCTATCGAACGATAAAAGATCGATTCCGCCGTACTCCGTTTCCCCCGCTCCAACAGATGGCTGATAAATCGAGTCACCAGAGGATTCCCGAACTTAGGATCGGGCAACAAAGGGCGTTTGCTAACTGTTGCTCTACGAGGCATCTATTCTCTCCTCCTGCGATTATTGATTTTCCGCAATCCGCAATCGGTGTCTCTATTTCCCTTTCTTCGTGCCGTATTTAGACCGTCCCGCCTTCCGCCCCTCCACACCCACCGTATCCAATACTCCCCGAACGATGTGATACCGAAAACCCGGAATATCCTTCACCCGTCCTCCCCGAATCAGCACCATCGAGTGCTCTTGGAGGTTGTGCCCCTCCCCTGGAATATACGCGGACACTTCCTCTCCGCTCGTCAACCGCACGCGCGCCACCTTCCTCAGTGCCGAGTTGGGCTTTTTCGGCGTCGTCGTATACACCCGCACGCACACTCCCCGCTTCTGAGGGGACCCCTTCAGTGCCGGAGCAGAAGACTTTTTTCCGGATTTCTTTCGCCCGTTCCGAATCAACTGATTGATCGTTGGCAATGCACTCTCCTTGAGGAATGAACAATACGCAATGAGAGGTGTCTTTACACCCCTCCCTGAATCGGAGTACATGGATGGCATATTGTTCATTGTTCATGGGTTATCAGCCTGCGGCCACTTCTTCCACCACCTCTTCCTCCAAAGCCGCCACGTCTTCTTCTATCCGTTCGTAAGAAGCCTCCCGGTATTGAGGCATCCCCGTTCCGGCCGGGATCAGATGACCGATGATCACGTTCTCCTTGAGTCCCAACAGAGGATCCATCCGTCCCTGAATCGCGGCCTCTGTCAACACCCGTGTCGTCTCCTGAAAAGATGCCGCGGAGACGAAACTGTCGGTCATCAGCGACACCTTGCTGATTCCCAGAAGAATCGGCTCGGAGGTAGCCGCTTCACCACCCGCTTCGATCACCTTCGTGTTTTCGTCCTCAAAGCGGAACCGATCCACACGGTCCCCCTCCAGAAAATTCGTGTCTCCCGAATCCACCACTTTCACTTTCTGAAGCATCTGGCGCACAATAACCTCGATGTGCTTATCGTTGATACGCACTCCATTGAGGCGATAGACTTCTTGAATTTCGTTGACCAGATATTCCTGAACCTTACTCGGTCCCTGGATCCTCAAAATATCGTGTGGATTCACCGATCCCTCGGAAAGCCGCTCACCGGCCACCACCAAGTCGCCTGTGTGCACCCGCACGTGTTTTCCATAGGGGATCAGATACTTCCGTTCCTCGCCGTCGTCGCTGATCACAAAAATCTCCCTGGCGCCCCGAGCGACCCCTCCCATCCGCACTTTTCCGTCGATCTCCGTAACCACAGCCGGCTCTTTCGGACGACGCGCCTCCAACAACTCGATCACCCTCGGCAGTCCGCCCGTAATATCCCGCGTCTTACTGCTCGCTCTCGGAATCTTCGCCAGGACATCGCCGGCCCGGAGGGAATCCCCATCGTAAACCACCAGACGCGCGCCCACAGGAATAATATAGTTACGCACCCGATTCCCCTCCCGATCAATCACCTCGACATGCGGAGACAACGTTCGGTCCCGCTGATCCGTGATCACCCACTGACGGCTCCCGCTGGTCTCATCGAACTCTTCACGAACCGTCACCCCTTCCCGAATATCCACGAATCGTGCCGTCCCCTCTTGATCCGTCAAAATCACATTATTATAGGGATCCCACTCGTAGAGCGTAGTACCCTCCTCAACATCCTGTCCATCTTTAACGAACAGGATGGCCCCGTAAGGGACCTGATACCGCGCGCGCGGGATGTCGCCCAGATCCAGCAGTTCGATCTCCCCCTTCCGTCCCACTACGATCCGCTTCTGATCCTGATCCACGTAATGCACATCGTGGTATCGGACTTTCCCTGGACGCTTGACGGTGACCTTCGACTGCTCGGCAATCCTGGAGGACATCCCTCCGATGTGGAAGGTACGCAAGGTAAGCTGGGTGCCCGGCTCGCCGATGGACTGGGCTGCGATCACACCCACTGCTTCCCCGATGTCCACCAACTTTCCCATCGCGAGGTTCCGACCATAACATTTAACGCACACCCCCCGGCGGGCCTCACACGTCAACACCGACCGGATGCGGACGCTCTCGATACCGGCCTGTTCGATTCGAGCGGCATCCTCCTCCCTAATTTCCTCCCCGGACGGAACCAGAATCTCACCCGTCGCCGGATCTTCCACGTCATCCAGAACCACCCGCCCGAGGATCCGTTCCGCTAAAGACTCATCTACACGCTCCTCTTCCTTCAAGGCGCGGACGTCGATCCCACGGGTGGTCCCACAGTCTTGCTCCATGATGATGGCATCCTGGGCCACATCCACCATGCGCCTGGTGAGGTATCCCGCCTCGGCCGTCTTCAGCGCGGTATCCGCCAACCCCTTTCGGGCGCCATGAGTGGAGATGAAGTATTCTAAAACCGAAAGCCCCTCCTTGAAATTGGCAAGAATAGGGGATTCGATAAGCTCCCCCACTCCTCCCGTGATCTTCTTCAAAGGCTTGGCCATCACTCCACGCATCCCCCCCAATTGACTCACCTGGTCCTCGCTGCCCCGTGCGCCGGAATCATGCATCATAAACACCGGGTTGAATCCGTTCTCGTCTTTACGGAGATTTTCGAACAGGACTTCCGTCACGTCGTTTCGGACATGCTGCCATACATCGATCACCTTATTGTACCGCTCGCCGTCCGTGATAATCCCTCGAGAATATTGGCGCTGGATCTGCTCCACTTCTACTGCCGCTTTCGCCACCAAATCTTCCTTCTCCTTCGGGACCACCACATCGTCGATGGCGATCGTAATCCCGGAGAGGGTGGCATACTTGAATCCTAAATCCTTCAAATCATCTACAAGGCGTACGGTCACCTGATTTCCGAATTTCCGATGCACATCGGCGACGATGGACTGAATCTTCTTCTTGTCCAAAAGGTCGTTGACGAACGCATAGCCCTTCGGAATAATTTGGTTGAACAAAAGCCGTCCAACCGTAGTCTCCACCCGCTTACCATCGAGACGTACCTGAATGTCGCTATGGAGACCGAGCTGGCCACAGTCGTAAGCGAGAAGGGCTTCCTTGGGGTTAGCGAAGCGTTTTCCGGATCCCACCCCCCCACGCCGCATCTTTGTCAGATAGTAGCAGCCCAACGCAATGTCCTGAGGTTTATCCACCACAATCGCCTTCCCGTTGGCCGGGAGAAGCAGATTATTCGTGGCCGCCATCAACACCTGGGCCTCGATCTGCGCTTCAAAGGAGAGCGGCAGATGCACGGCCATCTGATCGCCGTCGAAGTCCGCATTAAATGCCGCACACACCATCGGATGGATCCGAATGGCCTGTCCTTCCACCAAAACCGGTTGAAAGGCCTGAATTCCCAGACGGTGCAACGTCGGCGCACGGTTTAGGAGCACATAATGGTCCTGAACAATCTCTTCTAAGATGTCCCACACCTCGGGACGCTCCCGCTCCACCAATTTCTTAGCGCTTTTGATGGTCTGGACGTACCCTTTTTCTTCCAGCTTCTTAATGATGAAGGGCTTGAACAACTCCAATGCCATATACTTCGGAAGGCCGCATTGATGGAGTTTCAACTCCGGCCCCACCACAATCACCGAGCGGCCCGAGTAGTCCACCCGTTTTCCCAGAAGATTCTGGCGAAATCGCCCCCGTTTGCCCTTCAACAGATCGCTCAAAGACTTCAGGGAACGGTTGCCATCCCCTTGAATCGCTCTCGAACGCCGTCCATTGTCGAACAAGGCATCCACCGCCTCCTGAAGCATTCTTTTCTCGTTTCGCAAAATCACTTCAGGAGCCCGGATCTCCATCAATTTCTTCAACCGGTTGTTTCGATTGATCACCCGCCGATACAGATCGTTTAGATCCGATGTAGCAAAACGTCCGCCCTCTAAGGGCACCAGCGGTCTCAACTCCGGTGGGATCACCGGGATTACGTCCATAATCATCCATTCAGCGCGATTTCCGGACTGTCGAAAGGCCTCCACCACCCGAAGTCGTTTCAACATCTCCTGCTTGCGTTGAATCGAAGTTTCCATACGCACCCGGGCACGCAATTCTGCGGACAATTCCTCAATGTCGATTTCCGCTAACAACTCCTTAATAGCCTGTGCCCCCATACCAGCATTGAACTGGAATCCGCGCTCTTCCAACTCTGACACCTCTTCATCGGTCAAGAGATCCCTCTTCTCGACCGGCGCGTCCCCGGGATCTACTACGATGTATGCCTCGTAGTATAACACGCGCTCCAAACTCCGCAGTCCCAGATCCAGAAGCGCTCCGATGCGGCTTGGGATGGATTTGAAATACCAGATATGAGATACGGGAATCGCCAGCTCGATGTGCCCCATACGCTCCCGACGCACCTTGCTCTGTGTCACCTCGACGCCGCAGCGATCACACACCACACCTCGATAGCGGATGCGCTTATACTTCCCGCAATAACATTCCCAATCCCGCGTGGGCCCGAAGATCCGCTCGCAAAACAACCCGTCCCGTTCGGGCCGAAACGAACGGTAATTGATGGTCTCCGGCTTGGTCACCTCTCCGTGCGACCAAGCCCGGATCTTATCCGGTGAAGCCAACTGGACCTTGATCCAACTGAAATCGTTCCTGGAAGTATTCGAACCAGCCACGGAAATCCCCTTTTCGGAACACAATCGTCAGCAATCAAGTGCAGCTTGCTAACTATGGCAAAATTATAAAGTAGGCAGTTACAATTCCTCGTTGCCCAATACCACGTCCAGTCCCAAACTCTGTAATTCCTTCACCAGCACATTAAAGGATTCTGGCGTCCCCGGCGAGGGAGCGCTCTCTCCCTTGACTATGGCCTCGTAGATATTCGATCGCCCGGCCACATCGTCCGACTTGACGGTCAGCATTTCCTGAAGCAGATAGGCTGCTCCGTATGCCTCTAAGGCCCAGACTTCCATCTCCCCGAAACGCTGCCCCCCGAACTGGGCTTTACCGCCCAAAGGCTGCTGTGTCACTAGCGAGTACGGTCCGATGGACCGCGCATGGATCTTATCCATTGCCAAATGCGAGAGCTTCAGCATATAGATGTAGCCCACCGTCACTTCTCTCTCAAAAGGCTCTCCAGTCTGACCGTCGTACAAAATGCTCTTCCCGGTTTCCGGAAGTCCCGCCTCCTGCAATGCCGTCCTAATATCTTCGACGGAGGCTCCGTCGAAAACCGGCGTAGCCACCCGGATGCCCAATTTCTCCGCCGCCCACCCCAAGTGCGTTTCCAAAAGCTGCCCAAGGTTCATCCGGGAAGGCACCCCCAATGGATTGAGCACGATATCTATCGGAGTGCCGTCGGGAAGATAGGGCATATCCTCCTCAGGCACGATTTTAGATACCACCCCTTTGTTTCCATGCCGCCCAGCCATCTTATCTCCCACCGTCAGCTTTCGCTTACAAGCCACGTACACTTTGACCAGCTGCATAATCCCTGGGGCCAGTTCATCCCCTCGGGTCACTTTCTCGATCCCTTGTTCCAATTCCTCCGAGGCCGTTTCCACCAATCTTTCCGCCATGTCCAGCAACTCGTCCACCCGGGCATTCGTTTCCGGGTCCTCCGTCCAGCCATCCTCCGCCTGCGTCACATCTAAATCCAGCCACCCGGAAAGTTCTTCATCGAGAGGCTCTCCCCCGGAAAACACGACTGAGTTATCTTCGATGTTGCGAAGCACCCCCATCTTGTGCCCCTTCAGAAACTCAAAAAACTGACGATCCCGCTCCCGCTTGATGCGTTGGATCTTCTCGTTGGCCTGTGCTTTTAGTTGAGCGATGCGTTTATGATCTGCCTCCTTGGCGTTCGGCTCCCGCTCTTTTCTCGAAAAAACCTTTGTGTCCACCACCACCCCGACGGTCCCTGGAGGCGCCTTAAGCGACGCATCCCGCACATCGCCTGCCTTTTCTCCGAATATGGCCCGCAGCAACCGCTCCTCCGGGGAAGGTTCCGTCTCCCCCTTGGGCGTCACTTTGCCCACTAAGATAGCCCCGGCATGCACCTCCGCTCCCACCCGGATGATGCCTCGATCGTCTAGATTGCGCACGGCCTCCTCGCTTACATTTGGGATCTCTCGGGTGATCTCCTCTTCTCCCCGCTTGGTGTCCCGTACCGAAACCTCAAATTCCTCGATGTGGATGGAAGTGTATGTATCGTTCTTACAAAGACGTTCGGAGATGATAATAGCATCTTCAAAATTGAACCCCTTCCACGACATAAAAGCCGCCAGCACATTCGCGCCTAAGGCCAATTCTCCACGGTCTGTAGCGGGACCGTCGGCTAAGAGATCACCCTTTCGCACATGATCTCCCACAGCCACGCGCGGCTGTTGATTGATGCACGTGCCAGCATTGGAGCGGGCGAATTTTGTCAAGGAATAGGTGCGGAGATCGGACGCTCCTAAGGCGGCATATTCCTCATCGCCCCCCCCCTCCTTGACGACGATCCGGTCGGCGGAAACGTAAACAACCGTCCCTTCTCCCTGAGCCGTAATCATCGCGCCGGAATCCAGGGCGACTCTATGCTCGATCCCCGTTCCAACGAGAGGAGCTTGCGCTCTGAGAAGCGGTACCGCCTGACGCTGCATATTCGAACCCATCAAGGCCCGGCCTGCATCGTCATGCTCGAGAAAGGGAATCATGGCAGACGCCACCCCCACCAACTGCACGGGGATCACATCCATATAATCAATATCTTCGGGTGCAACGATGGGAAAATCGCCTCTGCGGCGGGCCTTCACCGTGTCGAATTGGAAGGTCCCATCCGGGTTTAGCGGCGCGTTGGCCTGAGCAATGGTATATTGGTCCTCCGCATCCGCAGAAAGATAGACGATCTCGTCGGTCACTCGTCCCTTTTTCACCTTCCTGTACGGGGACTCGATAAAACCGAAATCGTTGATCCGCGCATACGTACTCAAAGACGAAATCAAGCCGATGTTGGGTCCCTCCGGCGTCTCGATCGGACAGATCCGTCCGTAATGCGTATGATGGATATCCCGCACCTCAAAACCCGCGCGATCCCGAGTCAACCCTCCCGGCCCCAACGCACTGAGTCTACGCTTATGTGTCAACTCCGCTAAAGGATTGGTTTGATCCATAAACTGGGATAACTGGGACGATCCAAAAAAAGAATGAATCACCGCCGACACGGTTCGTGCGTTCACCAAATCGTGCGGCGTCATCCCCTCTGTATCCCGCAAACTCATCCGTTCACGAATCGTACGCGCCATCCGGGACAACCCCACCGAAAACTGCTTGGCCAACAACTCCCCGACCGTCCGGGTTCGCCGATTTCCGAGATGATCAATATCGTCTATATGCCCCTCTCCCTGTCGCAATCGCAAGAGGTAGCGAATGATCGCTACAAAATCCTGTTTGTCTAGCGTCGTTTGTTCGAGCGGAACCGTTACGTGGAGACGTTGATTGATGCGATAGCGCCCCACGTCTCCGAGACTATAGCGTTTGGGATTGAAAAACAGACGCTCCAGAAGCCCTCTGGCCGTTTCTACATTGGGTGGATCCCCTGGGCGTAAGAGGCTGTAAATACGATACAACGCCTCCTCCTCGCTCTTGGAGGGATCGCGCTTGAGGGTATTCCAGATCACCCGGCCGCTCTCATCGACCACCGGCTCTACATTAATGCGTCCGATCAAAGCAGGCCCCAACTCCATCTCTTCGTTTTCATAGAAAAGATGAAGAAGGTCCTCATTCGTTCCGTACCCCAAGGCTCTCAGCAAAACCGTAACCGGAAGTTTTCGCTTACGCTCGATGTGCACGTACATCACATCGTTCACATCCATGGAAAACTCGATCCACGAGCCCCGATCTGCGATGATCCGCGCGGAGAAAAGTCGTTTTCCATTGAGATGAACCGTTTCGTCGAAAAAGACGCCCGGAGAGCGGTGCAATTGACTGACGATCACCCGGTCCGCTCCGTTGATGACAAAGGTTCCCTTGTTCGTGATCAGAGGCATCTCCCCGAGAAACACCGTCTGCTCAATCACATCCTTTACCGTGGGCTCCTTGCCCTCTTTCTCCCGGGCCACCAAACGCAACGTAGCCCGAAGCGGAGCTTGATAGGTCATATCCCGCTCCCGACATTCCCCGATGTCATACTTGGGCTTGCCCACCGAATAGCTGACGAATTCCAAAGAATAGAGATTGTGCACATCCGGGATCGGGAAAACGCTCTCGAAGACCGCCTGCAATCCCTTCCGTTTCCGCTTTTGCGGAGGGACATTCTCCTGCAGAAAGTCCCGGTAGGACTTCAACTGCATCTCCAGAAGATTCGGCATCTCCGCCACCAAAGGAATCTTACGATACGACCTTCTTTCGGGAATTTTTTCGTTCGACACGTCCATCGCACTCCTTAAACAGCTATCAGCTATCAGCCGTCAACATTCAGCTTTTGGCTGACTGCTGATAGCTGACCACTGAACGCTTGTTTTTTACTTGACTTCCACCGTCGCGCCGACCTCTTCCAACTTCGCCTTGACCTCCTCGGCCTCTTCTTTCGATATGCCTTCCTTAACCGGTCTCGGAGCTTCGTCCACCACGGCCTTCGCCTCTTTCAGCCCCAAGCCCGTGACGGCCCGAACTACTTTGATCACCTGGATCTTCTTGGCTCCGATCTCCTTGAGGATGACATCGAACTCCGTTTGCTCCTCGACCTCCTCCTCCGCCGCCGGACCCGCTGCTTGTACAACTGCCGGTACCGCCGCCGCGCTCACCCCGAACTTTTCCTCCAAGGCCTTCACCAGCTCGTGCAACTCCAACACCGTCAACTGCTCGATTGCAGCAAGAATCTCTTCGATCTTCCCCTTATCGGACATGAGTAATCCTCCATCTCTCAGCTTGAAGACGGCGCAAGACCCACGGCGTTCGGCCTTGCACCTAAGACGAATGAACTTAGTGAACTAAAAAATCAACCTTCCTTAGCCTCCGCCACCGCTCGCAAAACGCCTGCCGCATTTCGAAGCATGCCCGAAAGGCACCCCACCAAGCCGCTCAGAGGCGACTGCACTCCCCGGACCGCACGCGTCAACAATTCATCCTTAGAGGGCAACGCGGCCAAAGCCACCACTTCGTCCGGAGTGAATAGGCGAGCATCGAGATAGGCTCCTCTGATCTCGGGACGTGTGGTTTCTTTGGCAAAGTCCGCCAAGATTTTTGCGGGAAGAATGGCATCCCCGGATGCGAATACGACGCCTACAGGTCCATCGAAAAAATCCTTCAGCATCTCGTTTCCGCTCCGCTCGAGCGCCAAACGAGCCAACGTGTTCTTTACCACCCGATACGAGGCCGACGCGGTTCTCAACCGTTCCCTTAACTCCGTGATGGAAGCCACATCCATCCCCTTATAATTGGTCAGATAGAACCCCTCGGCCTTCGAGAACATATCCGCCAACGATTCCACAACTGCCTCTTTTTTCGACTTCAGCATAGCTCCCGGCCCTCTGCCTAACCAATTAAGAATCTCTCGTTCCCACGAAGGTGCGTGCGGACAAGAAATCAAGAACATTTCCAAAAAAGAGTTAAACACTTTGAAATCACAGGCGCTCCGTCAAGCTACCCTCGCTGCCGCATCTCCGCCATAATCGCCTGCTGATCCACCCGGATCCCCGGACTCATCGTTGATGACAGCGTCATAGAGTTGATATACTGCCCCTTCGCTCCGGGAGGACGCAGCCGCATAATGGCGTCCACGAACGTGCGACTGTTTTCCTCCAATTGCTCCGCCGTAAACGACAGCTTCCCGATCGCTACATGCACGTTTCCTCCCCGATCTGTACGAAATTCAACCCGGCCGGCCTTGGCATCCCGAACGGCCTTCCCCACGTCCTGCGTGACCGTCCCACTCTTCGGATTGGGCATCAACCCACGCCGTCCCAAAATCCGCCCCAATTTTCCCACCCCTCGCATCATATCGGGGGTAGCAATCGCCACGTCAAAATCCAGCCACCCCTCCTGGATCTTCTGAATATACTCGTCCGATCCCACAAAATCCGCACCCGCCTCTTCGGCTTCACGCGCTGGCTCGCCCTGGGTGATCACCAGAACCCTCACCGTTTTCCCAGTGCCGTGGGGAAGCACGGCCGTCCCCCTTACCTGCTGATCCGAATGTCGGGTATCCAACCCCATGTTGAGCGACAACTCCACGGTCTCATTGAAGCCACCATTTTCAAATGTCTTCAAAAGCCGGATGCCTTCGCTCAACGCATACCGCCTCGTGCGATCTATCTTCTCCGACTTCTCCCGATACTTTTTACTCCGCTTCATATACGCTTTCCTCCGGCCAATCACCGATCACCAACCTTATTGTTCTACGAGGAGTCCCATACTCCGTGCGGTACCCATAATCATCCGCATCGCCGCTTCCACATCCACGGCATTGAGATCCGGCATCTTCTGCTCCGCAATCTCCCGCACTTGATCCAATGTCACCGTTCCCACCTTCGTCCGATTCGGCTCCCCGGAGCCCTTCTCAAGCCCCGCGATCCGCCTCAACAGGACCGCCGCCGGGGGGGTCTTTGTAATAAACGAAAAAGAACGATCCGCATACGCCGTGATTACGACAGGAATAATAAGTCCACTCTGAGATTGGGTTCGGGCATTAAAGTCCTTACAGAACTCCATAATGTTCAACCCATGCTGACTCAAAGCCGGGCCTACAGGCGGGGCTGGCGTGGCGCTGCCCGCCGAAATCTGCAGCTTAATCGTTGCCACTACTTTTTTTGCCACCTCGAAATCTCCTTATGCACACTCCTTTTTTACTGCTCCCCTATACTCTCCACCTGCAATACATCCAACTCGACCGGAGTCGCTCTGCCAAAGATACTGACCATCACCTTGATCTTCCTGCGCTCCGGGCTGATTTCATCCACCACACCGGTAAAATCGCTGAACGGTCCATCAATTACTTTGACGTGCTCTCCAACTTCGAAGGGAATCTCAACCGTTCCTTTCGACGCCTTATCGCCCTCAATACGACCCAGTATCCGCTCGACCTCGGAAGCCTTGAGAGGCTGAGGTTTGTCGCCTACCCCCACAAAACTCGTCACGCCTGGGGTATTGGTTACGAGATGCCACGTATCTCTGGCCATTTCCATCTCGACCAACACATAACTTGGAAAAAACTTCCTCGAGATGTTCTTCTTCTTCCCGCCTCTCATTTCCACCACGTTTTCGAGCGGGATCACCACGCGGCTGATCCGATCCTCCATTCCGGAGGCTGCAATCGCGTTCTCAAGGTAGTTCTTCACCTTATTCTCATGGCTCGAATAGGTGTGCACCACGTACCAACGCTTCTCCACAAGCTTGTCTCCCGAATTACTCAACTTCCATAGAACGTTTTAACAAGCACCATGAGAATGGTATCCAAACTACCGACAATGACCGCAAAAATCAGAGATACCACGACCACCACCGCTGTTGAACTGATCAACTCTTCCCGAGTGGGCCAGGATACTTTGCCCATTTCCACCTTGACTTCTTTCAAAAACTTCGCCATCTTTCCAAACACGGGAGGCTTTCTCCTTATGAAGCGATCCATCAATGCTGGCAGGCCTGGAGGGACTTGAACCCCCATCATCCGGATTTGGAGTCCGGCGCTCTAGCCATTAGAGCTACAGGCCTGTCCCTTGTCCTTCAGCGGGTCTCTTTATGAATCGTATGTTTCCGGCAAAAGCGGCAGTATTTTTTCTGTTGGATGCGATCCGGGTGAAGCCGCCTGTTTTTGGTCGTACTATAGTTTCGTTGCTTGCACCCCTCGCAAGCCAGAGTAACCAGATCTCGTGCCACATTCCTCTCCCTGATTGGTTAATTGGCAATGGGTGATTGCGCATAAAGCCACCCGTACGACTCACCAATCGGTGCGTCTCACCACGGTTATTCGATAATTTTGCTAATCACGCCGGCTCCCACGGTTCGACCCCCCTCGCGGATCGCAAACCGCAGTTCCCGCTCCATCGCGATCGGCATGA
>MVCQ01000022.1 GCA_002059205.1 Candidatus Latescibacteria bacterium 4484_107 | reverse complement strand
CTTCCCGGGGCAATCTTAACACCGAGGACAAACTGGTCTATGGACAGCGGGACGGTTTCCTTCAGGATAATGAAGACGTGGGACTGGATGGGCTTTCCGACGAACAGGAGCCCGGGTACGATGCGCAGACCAACCCCGATCCGAGCGGGGACAACTGGCGATACGATAAGACGGATGTGTATGATTGGATCAACGGCACGGAAAGAAACAAAAACGATCCCGACCGCAGAGATCGTCCCGACACGGAGGACATCAACAACAACGGGCTGCTGGATACGAAAAACGACTATTACGAATATACCCTTAATTTGAGCGAAGATCCCTTCGTGAAAGGCACGGAGCACAATGGATGGCGGCTTTTTCGCATCCCCCTGTGGGGCGAAAACATGGTGAAAGCGGGCAATCCCGATTCCACGCGGATGGAGTTCGTCCGGCTCTGGATCACCGGAGCGGACAGCGTCGCGAAGATCCAAATTGCACAGATCGAGGTCGTAGGAAACGACTGGCTGGAACTGGGGCTGGATGATCTCAAGGCGGCTGACGGCGGATCGTTCGACGTGACGGTCAAAAATACGCAGGACAATGATGACTACGAAACGCCGCCGGGGGTGCACGAGGAGATAGACCCGATTACGAACATCCCAAAGAAGGAACAGTCGCTGGTGCTTCAGTTGAAAGACCTGAAGCCCGGCCATCGCGCCATGGCGTACAAAACCTTTCCGAACGTCGAGAATTACACGACGTACAACACGATGAAACTGTTCGTCCACGGCGACCCTGCGCTCGAGGCCGTGGGGGATTCATTGCTGTTTTTTCTGCAATTCGGCGCGGATACCACCAACATGTACGAATACCGGGGGCGGCTCCATTCGGGCTGGGACGAAAACAGTGTAGAGATTGATCTGGCCGAGCTGACCCGCCTGAAGTTCGATCTCCTGAACGCCCGGGCCGATTCCGCCATCTCGGTGACGGACACCACGAGAGGTCCCCTGCGCGTGCGGGGCAATCCGTCTCTGTCCAATATCAAGATGTTGGTTTTGGGCGTGGAAAATCGCGGCGGATTCGAGGCCACCGGGGAAGTGTGGTTCGACGAGCTGCGATTGGACGACGTCCGAACCGATGCCGGAACCGCGGTGCGAGGCGACTTCGGCGTAAGTGTGGCGGATCTTTTGGGCCTGAGCGTGGATTACACCCACAAAACCAGTGAATTTCGCACCCTGACCGCCAAAGACGGCGGCGGAAACACCGAGACCTCCTATGGGTTCAGAGGGGATGTCAAGCTGGGACGTTTTTTGCCCCGCGCATGGGGCGTGTCGCTTCCGGTGGGTTTTTCGTACGGAGAGAGCACCAAACTCCCCCGATTGAAGCCGGGCTCCGATATCGTGCTCAACCCGGAGCAACAGGAGCAACAGCGCACGTGGGGCGTCCGCAAAACGGGCAACGTGTCCTTCCGAAAGACCGCATCCAACCCCCAGGGATGGAACGGAGTGTTACCCTTCCTGATGGGGTTGACCCTGGATCGCGTCAACACCAATTTTTCCTTCTCCGAAAACGAAAGCCGTTCGCCCGAACGCCCTTTCAGTCTCTCCCGTTCCTACAATGGTTCGTTTCGGTACGACCTTTCTCCAAAAAAACGGCGGTCCGTGAAGCTCTGGAGTTGGATGCCGGCGTTCGTGCCCGGTTCCCTGGAAAAGAGCGAGTTTTTCTACCTCCCTTCCACGCTTCGGATGCAGGTGCAGGGAGACAAAAAGAAATCCGAATACATCTCGCGGGCTGCGAAAGATACCACGCGCCAGGAAAGTTTCGGGCTTTCGGAAAGCTATACCCTCTCTCTGCGCCCCTGGAATAGCCTCAGCACCGACTACGATCTTAGTATCAAGCGGGATCTGAGAACGAATCTGGATCCCGCCAAACTCCGATTCGGAAACGAAGTAAATCGCAGCCAGACCGCGAAGCTTACGTTCGAGCCCGACCTTCTCAAATGGCTGAAGCAAAGCTATTCGTATCGAACCCAGTACCGGGAAAACAACGATCCCAAACTTCGGGGAGCCGCCACGGAGAATCTGGGACGAAACGTGAACAGCGACGTCACCTCCGAGGCCAAGTTCACGCTGGAACTTTCCAGACTGCTCGGGTCGTGGATCCAAAAAGGTGAAACTGCAAGGCACAAAGGCACAGAGGCGCAAAGGCGCAAAGAAAAAACAGCCGCCCAGGACACAACGGCGCGAGAGGATGTCTCCGACGAGAAGGGCAGGATTTCCGGATTTCTGTCTCCTCGTTTGCTCCTCGGGAAAATGCTCGATGCGGTCGGACCGGTCACCGCTTCCTGGTCCCACACGGAAAAGTCGGCTATAGCCGGCCTGCTCGACCGTCCGGTCTGGGCGTATCAGTTCGGGATCTCGGACAACCCGGAGGTGGACGTGAGCAGCGCGACGACCACCCAGACGGACGCCAGATCCACCTCGAACCGGGCGCAATGGGCGACCAGTCTGAATCTTTCCTCAAACCTGAGCCTCAAACCCAAATACAACTATGAGCATACCTTCAGCCAGAGTTCCAGCCGCTCCGAAGACACCCGGAGTCAGACTTTTCCCGCCATCGGTCTTCGGCTGAGCGGGTTGGAGCGATGGCCTGTGCTGAACCTTTTGGTCCGGTCTTCAAGCCTCAGCAGCAACTACGAGCGGAAATGGTCCCGGCGCGGCGCACCCGAAGGCGAGGGAGAACAGATCGAACCCCTCTCCGAGGAGACCGCTCATAACTTTTCTCCGCTTTTTACCTGGTCCTTCCAGTGGAAGGGAGACGTGGGATCTTCGCTGAGGGCCACGTGGAAACGCTCCGAACGGGAAGATTTTAGGGGCAGCGGAGGTACCACCGAGAAACGGGACTTCGATCTGACCGCCTCCATAGACTACCGCTTCGAGCCGAAAGGCCGGCGATTCAACCTGCTTTTCTGGAAAAACGTCCAACTGAAGAGCCATTTGGACCTGTCCATGGACATCAGCTACAAGCGTAATTACCAGGCGCACGGCGTAGGAGACCAAGAAGTCGTCCCGAGAGACGACCGCACCACGTGGTCCATCAAACCCAATGCGAGCTATCGCTTCAGCAACACCTTCACGGGCGGGGCCAAGATAGAAGTTCGCCGCGCCAGAAACAATCTGCGGGAGCGCGTAGATAATTCCATCGAGGTGGGGGTGTGGGGAGAGATAAAGTTGAACTGATTGGGGAGTGGTGATTGGTGAGTAGTGAGTGGTCAGAACCCGCAATACGCGACACGTGAAGGTGTCTCTTTGCGATCTCTGCGCCTCTGCGGTAAGAAAAGGGGGTAAGAAAAGGGGGAAAGTCTGTGTTTTCATTGACGCGCAGGGAGCAGATTGTAGTCGCTTTGTTGGTGGCTTCACTCGTGATCGGTGGGGCGATTTCGCTGTGGGATCATTTTTCTCCCGAGGCCACGGAAGATTTTCAGGTGGTGCGGGTGGCGGACCCCCCGGAGGCGATTTCGGAAGAGGGCGAACCGGAGAAGCCAGCTGAGAAAGTGCATCTGAATACGGCTACGGCGCAGGACTTGGAGCGACTGCCCCGGATCGGTCCAAAAATGGCGCAAAAGATCCTCCAATGGCGAGCGGATCATGGCCCCTTCCGCACCCTGGACGATCTGGCCGCCATCCCGGGGATCGGAAAAAAGACGATAGACGAGATCAGGGACATGGCGACGTTTTGATGCGCTGTGGCATGAAGCGTAAATACTTTTCACATTTTAAGTAGGTGGACAGAATTAAACTACAATTTCACCGCAAAGGCGCAGAGAACGCGGAGAAACCCCAAGGCAAGGTTTTGAAGTGCTCTGCGCTCTCCCGTCTCTGCGTGGAGCATAGGAAAATAATTTTGTCCAGGAACTTACATTCTTGTTTTGCACCGCAGCGTTCGCACAAAAACTTCCTGTGAAAGTGGAAGGTCTCACCCTCTCATCTCTCACTTTTTTCCCTCTGCGGTCTCCGCGGTGCAATCAGAAGATTTATTTGCATTATTTATATTAAGCACGAGGAGATGCCCGATGACGCAAATCAATTTATTGCCCCGTAAGAAACACTTTTGGGAGGGCATGCCCCCAATATGGGCAGTTCTGTTTGTGGGAGTTGCGCTGGCGGCGCTCGTAGGAGCCCTTGTCTTGGTCGGGTCAGGATCGAAAAAAGAACCGTCTGTGAAGTCCCCGTCCGCGGCGGAAGAAGTCGTTCCATCTGAGAGAGCGGCCGTGGGGGGAAAAGAGGCACCCATCACGGAGATTGCGCGGCGGCGCGTCCGCATGGACTTGTTGGACCGGATCCGGGAAACGATTCCTCCTTTCGTCTGGCTGACCACCATCACCGCCACCGCAGCCGACGAAGTCTTCGTACAGGGCATGGCCTTCTCGCAGGCTCGAATCCGGGAATTCGCCCAACGCTTGGACGGGGCGAAGATCTCCATGATTGAAAAAAGCACTTTCGAGGGCAGGGATGTGTCCAAATTCAGTCTAACCGGCCGCCTTTCCCACCAACCTTGCCCGGAACAGCCTCCGGCCTTCCTCTCCCCCGACGCCCGGGAGCGGACGATCGCTTCGGTTCTCCGGAAAGGAAAGCTTCTCCATTTGAACCTCGTTCGCGGTCCGGAGCAGGCCACTTTGGACCCTCCCGCATTCCGGGAGCGTTTCATCTTGCGTGGCGAGGGAACCTACGATCAGCTCAAGGCGTTCATGCACGACCTGTCCGAACGGCCCGAAGCGGTGAGCGTATCCCGAATCGCAATCTCGGCCCAGGAGGCCATGCGTGCCGAAACGAGTATGGTCACAGCCACGTTTTCCCTGGATTTCTACATTCGACCGGAACCCGGGAAGACGAGGAGACGAGGACCAGGCTGAGTCGTTTGAGTTTTCGATCAACCCTATGGGAAGAACGCAATCTCCAGTTCGCAGGGGACAAGATGAAGACACACATTCAAATCAAGCTTATGGAGCAATTGCAGCTTGTGGTATCGGACGGGCCGCAGGCGGGCGTGTATTCCACCCGCGTGGAGGACCTTTCCGAAGCCCACATTTCCGTGGATGCGCCCGTATCAGGGCGGGATGTGATTTTCTTTGAGGAAGAGTTGCCGCTATGGGTCACTTTTGCACGGGAGCACGATGCCCGCTATCGCTTTCGGTCGAAGGTGGTCGGACGGGCCTCGAAGCCGATCCCGATGGTTTTGATCGAGCCTCCGGAGCACATCGAGCGGATGCAGGACCGGGAGTTCGTGCGGGTTCCAACAACGCTTCCGGCACGATGCGTCTTCGTGAAAAAGGAGGACGAGGGAATTCCGAAACCTTTTAAGGCAACCATTATGGATATCAGCGCCGGTGGAATCCGGATGGGAGTGAACCTGCCTGAACAGGAAGCGCGGACCGATTGGACGATAAAGCGGGGAACTTACTTTTCGGTGACCTTCGATCTGCCGGGGCTGATGCGTTTCGATCAGACGGAGGTGCGCGTTATCAATGTGATCGAGGATCGCTGGGAACGCCTTATTCTGCTTTGTATGTTTTTGGATATTACCGAGGGCATGCGGGAACAGATCGTTCGGTATAATTTAGCTCAACAGCGGGTTCTGTTGAGAAAGGGATTGTTGTAAAGGTTTGGTGGTTGGCTTTCCATTAGTCGTCCGTTCTTTGTTTTCGGGAACTCAAATGCGATCGGTATAGTGGGCTTTGATGCTGACGCTTTCGGACAAAATCCTGATCGGAGTTTTTCTCCTCCTGAGCGGTCTAAGTTTTTTGGCACTTGCGGTCTTCCGGGGTGCCGGACAGACGGTCGTCGTGGAGCAGGATGGGAAGGTGATGGCCCGGCGCTCCATAGCGGTTGAAGATACGTTGCGCATTGAAGGCCCTCTCGGCGTGACCACGATCCAGATCGCGGGGGGGCGAGCGCGCGTGCTGGATGCGCCCTGTCCTCAGCAGCTTTGCGTAAAGACCGGGGCGATCTCCAACGCCGGAGCGATGGTGGTGTGTGTGCCCAATCGCGTAGTGGTGCGGGTCGAGGGCCACTCGAAGGATGGGGTGGATGCAGTTACCCGATAGACAGACAAAGGGAAGCCGCATCCGGGAATATCCGGAGCAAAGAAAGTTCAGATGCCAAAGCTTATAAGTCAACCCGCCCGTCCAGCTTCGCCAGGTGAGTCGCGGACGACGGAGAAAGCTTCGACATTCGGATGCTTGAATTCGGCATTTCCGAAAGGGCGAAAGCTGGTGCGTCTGGCGCTGCTGGCGTCGGTGGGGCTGATTCTTTTCGTGTTTGAGGGGCTGATCCCCCGGCCCTTGCCCTGGCTGAAGATCGGGCTGGGAAATGTGGCGACTTTGCTGGCGTTGTTCCTCTATGGAGCCGGAGGCGCTTTTGCGGTTACGGGCATTCGGGTGTTTCTCGGTTCGCTGCTGATCGGAACTTTTCTGAGTCCGGGCTTCCTCCTCTCCTCCGGCGGCGCCTTGGCGAGCTGGATGGTGATGGCGCTGGTACATCGCGCTTGGCCACGGGGGTTCAGCGTGGTCGGAATAAGCATCTGGGGAGCTTCGGCACATAATGTGGTGCAACTGACTTTGGCGCATCTGGTATTGGTGCGAAGTCGAGGCATCTGGGCATTACTTCCTGTTTTCCTTTTGTCCGGTGTAGCCACGGGGTTTGTGACCGGAGCGGCGGCGTACTGGATGCTGGAGAAGCTGAAAAAAGGCCATGAGCAATGAGTAATGAACAATCCAAGTGGCGTTCGGCCCTGAAGCGGTTTCGCAAAGGATTCCGGCGACTGAAGCGGACGGGAAGATTTCTGTGGGAGACCAATATCCCAAGACTGGCCATGCTGCTGCTCGTGGTGATGTTTGTGGGGGCCACAATGGTGGGGGTCATCGAGCACACCACGGGTGCGCGCGATCAATTCGGCTCCCTCTCAGATGCGGTGTGGTGGGCTTTGGTAACGATAAGCACCGTGGGATACGGGGACAAAGTGCCGGTTACCGGATGGGGACGGATTCTGACCGGCGTCCTGATTTTTACGGGCATGGGGTGTGTTTCGATCCTGACGGCCACCATTGCTTCGGTGATGACGGCACGCAGGATTAAGGAGGGCAGAGGATTGGAACAGATCAACTTCAAGGGGCATACGGTCATCTGCGGCTGGAATCGCAATGTCGAGCGGGTGATCGAAGGCATCATTCAGGGGACTGCGCAGGAGATGGGGGTGGTGTTGATCAATGAGAAGCCGGAGGAAGTGATCAATGAGATGATGTTCAAGTTTCGGGATACGGACATCAAATACGTAAGGGGGGATTTCGTGCAGGAGAGCGTGTTGCGCCGGGCCAATCTCTCCGAGGCGCACGCGGCGATCATACTGGCGGAGGACCGGGAAGGACAGCAGGGGAGTGCGGATGACCGAACGATCCTGGCGACCCTGACCATCAAATCCATCGAGCCGGAGGTGAAAGTATGTGCGGAATTGTTGGACGCGGAAAACGAACAACATCTGAGGCGTGCGGACGCAAATGAGGTGATCACGAGTGGCGCTTTCAGCGGCTTTCTGCTGGCGAATGCGGCGGTGGCTCCGGGCGTTACGCGAGCCGTACAGGAACTGCTCACGCATGATCTCGGCAACAAGTTCTGGTGTACGCATATCCCTTCACAATACGTGGATCGCCCGTTCGGGGAACTTTCCGCCTATTTTAGAAAAAAGCATCAGGCCATTCTGATCGGACTGGTTCGGGAGGAGGGGGGGATGGGATTGGACGATATCCTCACGGACGATTACTCCTCCATTGATCAGTTCATCCGGGAACAGTTCGACGAGGCGGGGGAAAACGTGGGTAAGGACGTGGGAGGCCGCATTCATCTGACCGTCAATCCGAACGACGAAGCCCCCATCGGCGAACAGGATCAGGCGATCATCATCGCGCAGCAGCGCATCGAGAGTTAGAGGCAGAAGTCAGGAGACAGGAGCCAGGAGTCAGAAGTCAGCATTTCCATTATGCTCAGAGGGGACGCGCATAATGCTTTCAGCTCCCCAATCGGCGAAGGTGTTCGCCATTGGCGAAGGGATTTGCCTCCTACGTGCCTTTGTAGGAGGGCAATCCCTTGCCCGATTTTTGGCTCGGCTTTATCCGTCAAATCACTCTTGACAGACCACCAGGAGCCCAAAAAACCCATTTTGGAATTCCTTCCGTTGCAGGGGATTACAAATGTGTTTCTTAGTAGAAGCCAAGAGGCAGAAGTCGGGAGTAGTCATTCTGAATTCTGGATTCTGACTTCTGAATTCAGGGGTCAGGGGAAAGGGGAGTTTCACATTCCCAAAGGGAAAAGGAGTTTGATTTGAAAACCGCAATCTATCCAGGCAGTTTCGATCCGATCACATTCGGACATTTGGATATAATCGAGCGGGCCGTTGCGCTGTTCGACCGTTTGATCGTGGTGATAGGCGATAATCTGCGCAAGACTCATCCGCTCTTCTCCGTTGAGGAGCGAATGGAGATGATCCGGGAGACGACGCAGGCGTGGAAGGATTTGGTAACCGTCGAAAAACTGGACGGGTTGCTGGTGAATAAGGTGCAGGCGACCGGCGCGCAGACCATTGTCCGGGGCCTGCGGGCGGCCACCGATTTCGACTATGAGTTTGAGATGGTCCTGGCCAATCGAAGATTGGATCCCTCTTTTGAAAGTGTCTTTCTGATGCCGAACAGTCAGTATATCTATCTCAGCTCGTCCATTGTCAAGGAAGTGGTGGGCCTGGGGGGAGACGCCAGTGCGTTTGTGCCTCCCTTCGTGGCACGGAAACTCCGTGAAAAATTCAAGAAAAACACTGTGCAGTAAACAATGAGCATAAGCCGGTTATCAGTTATCAATCACCTCTCATCAACAGGAGGCACGGCGATGACATCCTTACATAAACAATTGGCCGATAAAATAGAGCCGGAGACACTGGGTTGGATATTGGACCACTCATTGGATCAGAAAGGGATCGTTAAATTGTGCAATGTCTGCGGGTTGAGCTACGAAGGAACCCGCACGAAATCCGTCCCTACAAATAAATTGATTTTGGATCTGGTGGATGAATTCTACGAGAACGAGCACAACGCGAGAGCGATCCTGAAAGCACTGACGCGAGCCAACAATAGCTTGATCAAAACGGTGCGCAAACTTTCTCCGGATGCCGTGGAGGACTTGCTCCGAAAGGAATCCGAGCGCTCCGACGATGCCCATATGGCGAGGCTGATCTTCGCCCTGAGCTGCGATGCTCGTTCTGAGATTTGGGAGTTGATGGATCGGTTAGACGAGGATTTTCGGATGCCGGAATCCGCGCCTGAAGGAAATGAACCCGAGACCGCCTCCCGTCCGAAACTATGGAATCCGGATGGGTCGGAATTGGACAAAGTGAAGGAACAGTTCAGACACGTTCAGAAGCGGTTGGACGAACTGATGCATGAGCGCAAGATATTCCAGACCCGGATCAACGACCTGCAGCGCGAATTGGCTGTTTCTCAGAAAACCAACAAAACATTGAGTGAGAAGAATACCTCGCTAAAACGGAAGTTAGATCAAGTATATTCTCGCGGAACTCAAGAGGACCTCTCCTCGGAGGTGCACCATCTGACACGGGAGACGCGCAAGATGCAGCACGATCTGTCGGATTTTCTACGTCAGGGAGGAATGGGGAAAGGGCCTTCTCCCTTCTTAGAAGCAGTGGGGGAAAGCATCGAGCAGGTGAAAGGTCTGTTGAACCGGATGGCGATTCGGAGGAACGAGGAACAAACGGACTTAAAACAAATGTTCGAGCAGATCGGGCGCGAGGTGCATACGCTCCGCGTGGAGACAAAGCGACTCCAGGAGCCGGAGGCCCGGGTGGTGAAGCCGTATGGGGAAGACGCGCGGGTGGGGGTTTTCGTGGACGTTCAAAACGTGTTCTACGCGGCCCGGCAGTTCAATGCGCGGGTGGACTTTGAGAAACTTCTTGAAGCTACGGTGGGCAAGCGGCGCTTGATCAAAGCCATCGCCTACGTGGTCCAGTCTCCCGACGTGGATCAAACCAGCTTTGTGAGTATGCTCCAACAGAAGAGCTACGAGGTGAAGCGCAAGGATCTCCGTCTGCGGAGCGATGGATCCGCCAAAGGGGATTGGGACATGGGCATGGCGATTGACATCATCGGCCTGGCGGATAAGTTGGACGTGGTGGTGATCGTCAGCGGCGACGGCGATTTCGTGTCCTTAGTGCAACTGGTCAAGACGATGGGCCCTAAGGTGGAGGTGTTCTCCTTTGTCCATAACACGGCTCGGGATCTCGTTCAGGCGGCGGACAGCTATTATTCCATAGACGAGGGCTTGTTGCTGATGATGAACAATCACGCAAATCGTAGGACGGAAGCGGAAACGGAGGAAGAGAAAGAAAGTGAGACGGTGAGAACGTGAGAAAGTGAGAAAACACAGCGCGGCATAGCCGCAACCCCAATCCAAAAGTAATGGGACACGGATAGCACGGATTTACACGGATCAAACAAAGGTGCTGTAACTGGAAGACTGAACCAACGTTACCTCCTTCGCTCAATAAAAATTTTGCCAAAAAAACAAGATTTTGCAGATTAGTAGTATAGGGAGGTCCACTTTCTCGCCTTATCTGCGAACGCCGCCCCGTTGTCTCGAAAGTTCCTGTTTTCAGTTCCAATGAAAGGCTAAAGCCTGAATTCCTGGGGATTTCCCACTTTCCCACCTTCACGTCTTACTCGCCCAATCGCGCGGCAAGACCTGTATAGCGCTCGGACACTTTGTCGTTTTTGACGGCGATGCCGAGCGCTTTTTTTGTGCCCACCAATACGACGAGTTCCCTGGCGCGGGTGATGGCGGTATAGAGCAGGTTGCGCTGGAGCATCATATAGTGCTGTGTGGTCAACGGGAACACGACGGCTTTAAATTCGCACCCCTGGCTTTTGTGGATGGAAATCGCATAGGCCAACACGAGTTCGTCTAATTCGCTGAATGTGTAGGATGCGAGGGTGTCGAAGCGGACCCGCATTTCCTGTTCCTCCAAATCGATGGAGACGATGCGGCCGATGTCGCCGTTGAAGACTTCCTTCTGGTAATTGTTCCGAATCTGCATCACCTTGTCGCCCACTCGAAAGAGTGTGTCGCCTCTGCGGATCTCCGCGCCCTGGGGGTTGAGCCGCTGCTGAAGCGCGTGGTTGAGATTGATCGTCCCGGTCTCCCCGCGATACATCGGGGCGAGCACCTGGATGTCGTCTATGGGATCGTATTCGTAATGCAGGGGAAGCCGTTCGGTGCAGAGGCTCAGGATGGTTTCCACGATTTCGGCAGGCTCCGCTTTCTCGATGAAGAAAAAATCGCCGGCGCGCTCGTTTTTGATGTACGGGAAAAACCCCTCGTTGATCCGGTGGGCGTTGACCACGATGCGGCTGCGCCGGGCCTGCCGAAATATCTGATCGAGCCGGACGGTGGACACGGTTCCGGAGGCGATCATATCCCTCAATACGTTTCCGGGCCCCACGGAGGGTAGTTGATCCACGTCCCCGACGAAGACGATGGTGGCGCTCGGGCGCACGGCTTTGAGAAGATGGTGCATCAGGAGGATATCTATCATGGAGACTTCATCTACGATCACCACATCCGCCGGAAGCGGAGGATTCCCGTCGTATTCGAAACCGCCCCGGGGCTGAAATTTGAGCAGCCGGTGGATGGTTTTGGCTTCCCGACCCGTGGCTTCGCTCATGCGTTTGGCCGCGCGTCCGGTGGGGGCGCACAACGCGATGGAACGGCTCCGGCGTGCAAACAGGGCGATCATGCCGAGCACGGTGGTGGTCTTCCCTGTTCCGGGCCCTCCGGTGAGGATCAGGACGTTTTCACTCAGCGCTTTGGCGATGGCCTCTTTCTGGCGTTCCGCAAAGGTGAACCCCGTGCGTTTTTCCACCGCGCGGACTTCTTCGCCCAGGTCTCGGAGTTCCACCTTCGAGACCTGAGCAAGCTGATGGAGTTTTTTCGATACGGCCTGTTCCGCATAGTGGAGCGGAGGGAGATAGACGTGCTCGTCTTCGAGAATCACCTCCTGCTCCCGGCTCAGATCGTTCAGACAGGGACGGAGTTTTTTCTCCGGAGCCTTCAGAATCTCGGCGGCCCTGGAAATCAGAAGATCCGCGGGAAGAAAGACGTGCCCCTCTTTCTCGGAAGCCTGCCCCAACACGTAGCGCAGACCCGCCTTGAGGCGCATGGCGGATTCGGGATCCACCCCGAGGTTTTGCGCGATCCGGTCCGCGATGAGAAAGCCGATGCCCCAGATGTCTTTGGCGAGACGATAAGGGTTCTCCCGAACGATCCGGATCGCGTCGTCGCCGTATTGCTTCCAGATCTTGACCGCATACGCGGTGCTGACGTCGTGGGACTGGAGAAAGAGCATCACCTCTTTGATCTCCTGCTGCTCGATCCACGCGTGCTTGATCATTTCCGCGCGCTTGGGCCCCAAGCCTTCTACCTCCGTCAGCCGATCCGGCGCGCGCTCGATGATGTCGAGCGTCTTCAGCCCAAACTGGGCCACGATGCGTTTGGCCGTCACCGGGCCGATGCCTTTGATCAATCCGGACCCGAGGTATTTTCGGATGCCCTCGACGGTGGAGGGATAGACGGTCTGGTATTCGACGATCCGGAATTGGCGGCCATACTGAGGATGGGTGGTCCAGTGGCCCTTCAAGCGCACGCTCTCGCCGGGATGGATTTCGGCCACGGAGCCCACGAGGGTGACGGGTTCGGGGCCTGCTCCTTTGGCGCGGAGCTTGGCCACGGTGTAGCCCGTGTCATCGGCGTGGAAGGTGATGCGTTCTATGACGCCTTCGAGCGTGTCTAAGTCCGGGGATGCGTTCATGGTTTTGGCGGCTGGTTATTGGTGAGTGGTGACTAATATGCACATTTTGAGCTCGTTCTCACGTTCCTGCGTGGGAACGCAGGAACGACGATCCGCGTCACACGACCCCGCCAAATTTCCGACAAGGAGCACTTGGGCTCTATCCTGAGATTATGATGTCCAGAAACTCATAAGGGCTGACAATCCGGGTTGAGAAAAAATGCCCAAAGTTGAAGTGCCTACGATTTCCCGTGATCAGATAGTGCGCCCCCGCAGTGAGTGCACACTCCAGCACACGATTATCGGAGCGATCCATTTTGATCCGCTCGACCTTGACCTTCGGAATGACGTTTAAGGCTTGTTCCTCAATCTTTGCGATAGTCCTCAGGCCTTCCTGGTGGATCTTCTCGAATTTCTCCCGCATAAAAACCTGCCTGTACTCCTCTAACAGCGGCTCGGATACGCAGAGTTGAAACTGCGACAGGCGCAGAAGAATCGTAAGTACCGATGACGGAAGCCCCTTGGCTAAGGTTGCGGAGATCACGATGTTGGTGTCCAGCACTACCCGGATCATGGTCTTCCCATGTTTCTAAGGGACCGCCGCACTTCTGCGATCTCCCGATCTATTTCCCCCATCGTCATCCCATTCAGACCTGCCTCCCCGGCCTTCCAATGGGCCTCTTTGAGGAAATCCGGCTCATCCACGATGTTTTGTACGTAATCCTCCATACTCATTAGGACGGCCTTCAGTTTCCCCCTCCTGGAGATGAAGAAACGATCTTTGTTTTCCTCCGTCCGCCTGATGATCTGTCCGAATTGAGTACGGGCATCCAAAGCGCTTATGATGGTATCCATAATTCCCCCTCCTGAGAAATCAGGTTAAACTCTTCAATATGCAAAAATGAACTCACTAACTGAAATATATAAAACTTACGGGGTGAAATCAAGGGGTTTTTTCACGGGAAGCGGGGTTCGGCGGGGAGATGGATCGGCAGGATTTTGTGGGGCTAAGAGGACTTACCTTCCAACTTGCTGAGGATAAAACGGGAGATGTCTGCTATGAACGCGATCTCGTCAATATCTCTGCCTTCTATTAAGTTTCGTAGTATTTGTTCTGTGTTTGTCTTTTTCGGATCGTCTTTTTCGAATTGGAAAAGTTCGGCAAAGGGGACGCATTTACGGCTATCCGGGTTCAGCTTCCCGAAACCTCGGAGGTCCGATTGAGTGTCTATACGCTGCTCGGTCAGGAAGTCCGGAGATTGGTGGATGGGGAGGTGGAAGCGGGCTGGTATTCGGCGTTGTGGGATGGTCGGGATGCGTCCGGGAGAGATGCAGCCAGCGGCATGTATCTCTGCCGCCTCCACGCCGGGGATTTTGTGCGGACGAGGAGAATCGTTC
>MVCQ01000021.1 GCA_002059205.1 Candidatus Latescibacteria bacterium 4484_107 | reverse complement strand
GCCCTTTTCCGCCCCTTTTCCCTGAAAGTGAGAGGGGGAGAGGGGGAGAGGAGGAGAGGAGGCGCTATCCCTGTTCCAAGTCTTATTCATAGCGGATCGCCTCCACCGGATCCATAGCGGCAGCTTTTTTCGCCGGATAGAGCGACGCCAAAAGACAGATCCCCAAACTCGCCGCGGAAACCCAGACGAAGTCGAGCAGGCACATGTCGATGGGTACCGCGTTGATAATATAGATTTCGGCAGGAAGACCGATAAGCTTGAATTGATCCTGGACCCAGCACAGGATAAAACCGATGATCGTTCCAAACGTCGTCCCCATTACGCCGACCACCAGCCCCTCGAACAGGAAAATGCATTTGATGCTTCGCGCCGTGGCCCCCATGGATTTCAAAATCCCGATGTCCCTGGTTTTCTCCATCACCACCATAATCAGCGTGCTGATGATGTTGAACGCGGCCACCATAACGATCAGACTCAGCACGATAAAGCTGCCCCATTTTTCCATCGTCATCCAACTGAACAACTGCCGGTTGATCTGCGTCCAGCTACGGGCATAATAGGGATAGCCCAACGCATCGGAGATGCGCTCTCCCACCCGATCCGCGAGATACAAATTGTCTAACTTCACTTCCAGCCCCGTCACGGCATCGCCCAGTCCGAAAATTTTCTGAGCCGCCTCGATGGAGGTGATGGCCAACGCCGCGTCGAACTCGTAATAGCCGATTTCAAAGACTCCGGTCACCGTAAACCGCCGCAGTTTCGGCATCGTCATCATCAAACCAGGCTGCATATTCTGCAGCGTCGCCACATAGACCTCATCGCCTATGCCCACCCGCAGCCGATCCGCCAGACCGCATCCCAATACGATCGGAGGAGGGCTTTCCTCCGAAGTGGTCTTTAGATTCAGACTTCCGGCCACGAGGTGTTGATCGAGATCGTACATTGCGCGCATCGCCGCCGGATCCATCCCCTTAACCGTCCCGCCGCCACGGTTTTGTTTCGAGAGCAGCATCGCCTCTCCGAATACATAAGGCGCGACCGCCGCTACGTGTTCGATTTTGGCGACCTTGGACACCAACGGCGGATATTCCTCCATCGGCAGCCCATGAAATCGCCGCACCCGCACATGCGCGTCCATTCCCACCAGGCGCGACCGCACCTCCGTGGCAAATCCGTTCATCAGAGACAGCACGATTACCAGCGCGGCCACGCCCACGGCCACGCCTCCGATGGAGATGTATGTAATGATGGAGATGAACCGCACCTTGCGCTTGGACTTGAGGTATCTTTTCGCGATGAAAAATTCGTAGGAGGACAATGGACTATTCCTTTGAGAACCCAGAGGCGAGAGGCCCAGAGGTCAGAGGTCCAGAGGTTCGGAGGCCCGGGGGAAAGCAATTGGCTTCTGGATTTCCGTGGAGAGTTAGAAAGCATCAGCCCGCGATAGGCGTCCCAATATTCCTCCAGATCGGGATCAAAAAGTTGTTCCCCGGCGTTATGTTCAATGCCATACTCCATATAATCCATCAGCGCGCTATTGATGGATTCCATTGCTTCGTTGAGGGTTTCACCGTGGCTGGAGATGCTGAAATCCAAACATCTTGCCACAATCACGCCGTCTTCCTCGGAAAAGAGAATATGCAAAGGCGGCAGTTCGTTGGCGGCATAGCATCACACGGCTTTCAGAGGCTTCATAATGAGATTCCTCCCTCCACCTTTTCGCCTTCAAGCCACAAAGAAACAAAGAGAAAGATTGTGCCTGGTGTCTCAGCGTCTTGGGATGCGCAGTGCAAAACAAGGGCGCATCCTTCGTGGCTGGTTTGGGTTTTTTCAATCTTTGAAATCTTTGAAATTTTGGCAATCGATGCACTTTTTTATGAGACTGTGCATCCTTTTTGAAATGTTTTTTTCACTCCGGCCGCATTTGCGGAAAGAACAGCACGTCCCGAATGGACGGCGCATTCGTAAGCAGCATCACCAACCGGTCAATCCCGATTCCAAGTCCTCCCGTGGGCGGCATACCGTATTCCAGCGCGCGCAGAAAGTCCTCGTCCAACGCCTGGGCCTCGTCATCGCCCATCGCCCGAAGCCGCGCCTGCGTCTCGAAACGCTCCCGCTGATCTATGGGATCGTTCAGTTCCGAGAAGGCGTTCGCAATCTCGCTTCCGTTCACAAACGCCTCGAAGCGCTCCGTCAACGAGGGATTCTTCCGGTGCCGTTTGGCGAGAGGCGCGGTCTCCACCGGATAATCCATCACGAACGTGGGCTGAATCAGATGCGGCTCCACGTATTTTTTGAAGATTTCGTCCATCATTTTCCCCGATCCCATCGTGCCATCCACCTCCACGTCCAAGCCGGCGCACGTCTTGCGCATCGCTTCCTCGGAAGTACCCTCCAAATGCACGCCCGCATATTCCGCAATCGCCCCCAACATCGTCACCCGCTTCCAGGGCGGGGTAAAATCAATCTCCGTTCCCTGATAATCCACCCTCTGCGATCCAAAAAGCTCCTCCGCCACGCTGGAGACCATCTCCTCCGTGATACGCATCATATCGCCGTAATCCGCATAAGCCTGATACAACTCCAACAAGGTGAACTCGGGATTGTGAGAGCGATCCATTCCCTCGTTTCGGAAATCCTTACAAAACTCGTACACCCGCTCGTATCCCCCCACGATCAACCGCTTCAGATACAACTCATCCGAAATCCGCAGGTAGAGATCGATATCCAGCGCATTGTGGTGCGTCACAAAAGGCCGCGCAGAAGCGCCTCCGTACAACGGCTGAAGAATCGGGGTCTCCACCTCCATAAAATCCCGTTCTTCCAGAAAACGCCGGATCGCCGAAACGATCTTCGTGCGCCGCTCGAACGTTTGGCGCACCTCCGGATGCAGGATCAAATCCACGTAGCGCTGACGATACCGCAGTTCTTTATCCGACACCGCATCGAATGTGACCTTCTCACCGTCCTCTACGCGCTTTTTTTCGATAGGGAGCGGCCTTAAGGACTTACAGAGCACCTCGAAATCACGAACCTCCACCGTGATCTCCCCGGTGCGTGTTCGGAACACCGTGCCCTCCACACCGATCAGATCGCCAATATCCATAAGCTTATAGAGCGCGAACGATTCTTCCCCAAGCGTATCTTTACGGACGTAGATCTGAATCCGGCCCGCCGCATCCTGCATGTGCGCAAAGCTCGTTTTCCCATGTCCGCGGATGGACATCAATCTTCCGGCGATGCGCACCGCTTCCTTGGACTCCGAAAGCGGCTCAAAGTTCCCGATAACTTCCGAAGACCGATGCGTCGCCTCAAAGCGATAGGGATAGGGATTGATGCCTTTTTCCCGAATTTGGGTTAACTTCGTGCGTCTTTGCAAGAACAGTTCGTTGAGTTCCGTCAAAGGATTCTCCTGTTTTGGATGGGAAGATTTTCGGCGTGCATTTCGCGCTGCTCCGTTCACGCTTCAAGGGATTTGTTTGGGGCATCCGACTCCCGTTCCCGCCGCCATAGCATCCGAACATCGGGGAGAGGGGGAGGGGATCAGTGGAAATAGGGCCTATTAGCGCCATTAGTGATTCCGGAGACAAAAGCCCGCCTCCGAAGGGGCGTATTTTTCGTATCGCAAAATATAACAAAAATTTCCCCAAAAGTCAATAGCGAACCCTGCGTGAACGGGAAACGAAAAACCATCCGCGCCTTACACATTACGCTCTCCGCTCAACGCTTTACGCACCATGCCCTACGCCTCCTGCCCGCTCAGATACGCGTAGATAAACGCATCAATGTCCCCATCCATCACTGCTTCTACGTTGCTTGTTTCCTCGCCGGTGCGATGATCTTTCACCATATTGTAGGGATGGAGTACATACGAGCGGATCTGATTGCCCCACTCGATGCTTTTTTTCGTGTGCTCCACCGCCTCCATTTCTTTCCTTTTTTCCTCTTCCTGGAACTGATACAGTCGCGCGCGCAGAATTTTCATCGCACTCGCCCGATTCTTATGCTGCGACCGCTCGTTCTGGCACTGCACCACAATCCCGGTGGGAAGATGTGTGATGCGCACCGCGGAATCCGTCTTGTTCACGTGCTGTCCGCCGGCTCCGCTGGCGCGATACGTGTCCACCCGAAGATCCGATTCGCTGATTTCCACCTCAACAGCATCTTCTATTTCGGGATACACAAATACCGAGGCAAACGAGGTGTGTCTCCGCTTTTGTGAATCGAAGGGGGAAAGGCGAACGAGGCGATGCACGCCCGCTTCCGCCTTCAGATAACCATATGCATACTTCCCGGTTACTCCCACCGTTGCGCTCTTGATCCCGGCCTCATCGCCCGGCTGAAGATCCATGAGTTCTTTACGAAATCCCCTCCGCTCGGCCCACCGCATATACATCCTGAGCAGCATTTGCGCCCAATCCGCGGACTCGGTTCCTCCGGCTCCAGGATGGATGGTCAGGATGGCGTTCTTCGTGTCGTCCCGGCCGGAGAGCATATTCCGGAACTCCAACTCCGTAATGGCCTTCTCCAGGGCGTTCGCCTCCGCTGTCACCTCGGCCATCGCGTCTTCGTCCTCCTCCTCCTCCGCAAGTTCGTAGAGCAGCATTAGATCGTCCCGCTGATCCTCCAGATTCTGCCATGTATCCACCCACCGCTTATGTTCATTAACTTCCTCGATGGTGGTTTGCGCCGTCTCCCGATTATCCCAGAAACCGGGCGCGCTCATAATCTGCTCGAGACGAGCGATCTCCTCCCGCCTGTTCTCTACGTCAAAGATACCTCCGCAATTTGACCAATCGCTCCCGAAAATCCACCAACCCCGATTCCAATTCGACCGCCATTTTCAATCCTCCTCGGTACTGTCTGGCGATTGGTGATTAGTGAGCGGTGAGTGGCAAACCCCTCAGCCCTCACGCACCACGCATCACAATCTATCGCCTGAAATGCAGATGGCTTGCTTTGGCCATCAATGGAATGCTGAACACCAACTCGCTTTGAATCTCCTCTCCGGGCTTCAAATCAAACGAGGTCCCGCGCGCTTTGAAAAGCGGAGAAGCGGCCAGGGCCGGATGTTTCGTCTTCCTTGAATCCACCAGCTGAAAACATGGCCGACTCAGTGCGACCTCCTCCGCTTCCTCTTTCGATGTGATCGTGAGACGAAGCCGCACGAACTTCCATCCCACCTCCGCAGGAACGCCGTCTAACTCGCGTGCTTCAATGAGTTTTTGTACGCTCATTGCGATTTGACCCTTGTTTCGCAATTGCTCGAATGCCCCGCCGAGCGTCTTTGACAAGTCGGTCGAACGCAACGACAGAAGCATCACAACAAGCACCAACAGCGCCCCGGAATACACGATGAGACGAACCGTCATCATGGTCTTTTTTTTCCTCCTGCGTTTCCGATCCTCCAACTGAGATTCCAACATCCGAGATCACCTCCATTAGGATTAGTTGATTTGCTGACAGGGCTCCTGTTTTTGTCTATCCGCCAACCCCTTCCACAACTGCGCTGAGTTTGGTTCGAGGCGACCTGCCTCTGCTTTTTTCATGGGTGCCGATAAAGGGGAAAGCAATCGAATATAACTCCGAATGGCTTTCCGGTCAAGTGAAAAGTGCGCATCGGGTGCGGCCAATGACAAGCACCGAGATTAAAAACTTGACAGGACAGAATTTTCGTGGTATATTTTCTCTGTCCTGAATTCGGGAAGACGGGGGTGCGGAGTCCATTGGATGGTTGTTGAGGTGCTTCTCTCCGGTTCGCCATCTCGGAGAGCGGTTTTCTCTTCATAGCCTCGTTGAATGGCTGGAATCGAACTCGAAGCAACTGCTGAAAAATCGGAGGTTATACTATGAAATTTTTAAGCGTTCGCGATTTAAGAGGGAAATCGTCGCAAGTTTGGCGGGAACTTCCTGAGCAAAAAGAAATGGTCGTCACCAATAATGGGCGCCCTATCGCCATTCTTTCCTCCATAAATGAAGAGAATTTTGAGCAGGTTCTGACTGCATTTCGGCGTGCTCGTGCGATGGAAGCTGTCGCAGCGATTCAATATGAATCCATGATGCAAGGCACCGACAAGATCACCATGGATGAGATAGACGCGGAAATTCGAGCCGTGCGAAAAGAACGGAACCCATGAAAATTGTTCTGGATACGAATGTGCTTGTTTCCGGCTTACTGACTCCCTTTGGAACCTGTGGCGAAATCGTCGGGATGGTTTCTTCGGGGCAACTCGTTCTATGTTTCGATGCGAGGATACGCTCTGAATACCATGAGGTCCTGCATCGCCCTCACTTTAGATTCAACGAAGAAAAGGTGGCCTCTTTGCTTGATTACATCCAACATTATGGTCAGGTGTTTTCAGGTAAGCCATTGACGAACTCCTTGCCAGACCCGGATGATGAACCCTTTCTTGAGGTGGCTGTTGCAGGAGAGGTTGAATGCCTGGTTACCGGCAACCTTATCCACTTCCCTGTCACGCACCGACAAGGAGTAACCGTTCTATTCCCCACTCAGTTCCTCCAATATTACAGCGAACAGGCAGAAAATAAAGAAATCGTTTGAGACGGACGTGAAAAGTGTTAGTGCATTCTTCACGCCGGCGAGGGCAAGCGTGTCAAGGAGTTCCGGGAGTTGTTCACTTGGGCTTTCGGCGCAATTTCTGAGTAGAGGTGGGCGTAAGTCCCTGTATTACTGAGCTTATATTTTAGGCGACACCCCTTCCCCGAAATTTTTCAAAATGCGGCCATTTCCCCCTTGCCAAGAGAAAGCGGATTTGTTATGCTTCGTAAGTACTTCGCTGCTCTTCGTTTTTTTCCCTCGCTGCCGGATGTCAAGACGACGATGATCTACACGCATGTGCTCAATCGGGGTGGACGGGGTGTCGCCCGGTGGATTCGCTATGACGAGAAGGGATGGCCGGGACGTTATCTGGAAAACCATATAATCGATAGTCAGTTGCTTAATTTCCAAGGAGATGGCAATGAACGAAAATAGAAAACAAAAGATAAACGAACACATCCAGTGTGATCCATTCGCACGATTTTTGGGGGCTAACGTTGAAATTCTAAAACCAGGTCATAGTCGGGTGACTCTCACTGTCACTGACGACATGGTTAATTTTCACGGCAACACTCACGGCGGCGTGATTTTTGCGCTTGGCGACATGGCCTTTGCTGCTGCTAGTAATTCCCATGGACAGACGGCAGTGGCACTGAACGTTGGGATTAACTTTTTGAAAGCAACGAACTCCGGTGATCGACTAACCGCTGAAGCTACAGAACAAACCGCTGCTGGACCAATAGCTCTATATGACATCACTATTAGAGATGATCGTACTGGGGAGCTTGTAGCAAAGAGTCAAGACTTGGTATATCGAAAAAAAGAATGGTTCGTGCCCAACAATAAGGGCAGCAGCTAACCAGTCGCTCAAGTTGACCTGAAGGGCTGATGCGCTATCGGATGTTTATTTTTTTACCGGAGTTTTCCCCGATAGTATGCTTTTTCAGTCGGCTCCTTCCGGCAGTTCAGCTTTTCGTCAGGTGGCAAGCCACATCCGGTTTTTAAAGTTATCACCTAACCCTGGATGGATGGGCATGGGCTTTGAAATCGTCGGATCCACATTGAACCCACTGCGATCGGACGGTCCATTCGTGATCTGGCGCGCTTGCGTGAACAATACGGCCAAGGTCGCTGGCGAAAACTCAAAGGCATTGCCTTGGTATGTCTGAGGGATGGTTCGATACACACTGCTCAAATCCATTGGTACGAGGCCCACGGTACCGGAAGAAAGGAATGCAAACTTAAGTTGCTTTTTCTGGACTAAGTGATGATTATGGACAAGCGACATGCATCGGCAGCGTATTTCGCCTTATGTCTCAGTAATGAGGACTACCCGGCTTCGCTGGAAGTCGGCAAGCTCTATCGTGCTATTCCCGATGAAGAGGCGGCGGTACATGGCTACTTCCGTGTGATCGATGAGAGTGGTGAAGACTACGCCTATTCCACGGAGCGATTCTACCTCATCGCGTTGCCTCAAGCAGTAGAGCAAAGCTTGCGCTCTGCCTCTGAAGAGTTTGCCGTGTAGCCGGCGCAAGGTAGTGGGTGCTGGGGGGGCTCTGTCCCGCCCCACAAGCGTTGCAGCTGGCCGGAGTCGCCCGGCGAATTCTTGGGGGATATAAGGCCCTGCTCGCCGGCCCCGGTGGCCGAACTCTACCGTTAGACCCAAGCCCAGCACCTTGCCCAACGTCCATCCAAAGCCACCCCCACATTCCGTGGAGGTGGCTTTTTTATGGCGTATCTGAAGTTTCTCTCTCTCAAAAAAAGGCTTGACAAACCATTCTTGATGTCCTATATTTGACCGAACGTTCATTTATTGAATATCTGTTCAGTTTTATCCGAAAGGAATGATATGGCGGCTGAAACGAGAAGAGCGCGCGAAAAGGCCATGCATCGTCGGGAGATCTTGGAGGCGGCCAAGCGCGTGTTTGCCAAAAAAGGCTTTGCCGCGGCTACGATAGACGAGATCGCCCAGGAGGCCGAGTTCAGCAAGGGGGCGATGTACGGGTATTTCGAGGGCAAGGAGGATCTGTTCTTCACGCTGATCCAGGAGAAATCGGACGACATCGAGGGGCGGTTCATGGAAGTGGCGGAATCTTCCCGCGATCCGGAAACCAAGATCGGGAATTTGGTTGAAATGTACCTCAGCTTCTTCGAGGAAGATCGGGATTTTTTCCAGATTATCGCCTTCGAGCATCCCCGACTTGGCGTGAAGACGCATAGCCGATTGGCGGAGAATATGAAGGAAAGATATATACGCAATCTGGGCCTCATCGAAAAAGTGATGCAGGAGGGCGTTTCCGCGGGAGCGCTCAAGGAGATCGAGCCGCGTCTTTTGGCTACAGGGCTTGTGGGGATCATCCATGCCTTCACGGCCCAGTGGATTCTGATAGACGGGAAGAAGCCTTTGACGGAGAGGAAGCCAGTTATTCTGGAGTTGTTTCTCGATGGAGCAGGCGTCGCCGCCGTGACGTAGAACGCGCGGTTCGGGGGCAAATTTTTCAGGTTCACTCACCGAACCGTGCGGTTTATCGCACGGCGGAAGGAACTATGCGAAAGGAGGAAGTCATGCGTCGATCAGGTTTGCTATTGGGTGTGATTGCGGTTTTGTTTTGGAGCCTATCCGGCTTCGCACAAAGCACGATGGAACTGACGCTGGAGGAGAGCGTCCGGATCGCTCTAAAAAAGAGCAAGGCGTTGGCGATGGCCCAGGAGAAGGTGCGGGAATCGGAGGCCCGAATCGGCGAGGCACGCGCCGGTTTTTTGCCTCAGATCGGAAGCAAAGCAAGTTATACGCGTCTCGATGTGGCGCCCTATATGTCCATGACGAACTTCGCCATTCCCGGCATGCCGGCGGGAACGATGCCGGACAAAATCGAGATGGGCGACGACGATATTTACAACGCCGCGGTTTCGGCTCAGCAGCCGCTGTTCACGGGAGGTAAAATCCTGAACGGATACCGGATGGCCGAGTATGGCGCGGAGGCGGAGCGCTTCAACTATCGAAGGAGCGAAGCAGACGTCGTCCTCCACGTAGAAGAAGCCTATTATGGCGTGCTCAAGGCGCAGGAGTTCAAGAAGGTGAGCGACCAGGCGGTGGCGCAGATGGAAGCGCACGTGAGGGACTTGGAGAATATGTATCGGGTAGGCATGATCGCGGAAAACGATCTGTTGAAGGCGAAGGTGCAACGCTCGAACGTCAAGCTGATGCGGATTCAGGCAACGAATGCGGTTCGAATGGCCAGGACGGCTTTTTGCAATGTGTTAGGGATTCCGCTGGACACGGAGGTGGTCCTGAAGGCGAAATTGGAATACGAGCCCTCGCCGCCGGTGGCATTGGAAGAGGCGATCCAAAAAGCCCTGAAGCAACGTCCGGAGGTAAAGGCGATGGAGTACACCTTGAAGATCGGAGAGAAGGCGGTCTCCATTTCAAAGGCCGGATGGCTTCCGAACGTGGCCTTGATCGGCAACTATAATTACAAAAGGCCCAACCGGGAGAATGAAGAAAAGTGGTACGGCAGTTGGGACGTGACCGTAGCCGCCCAAATGAACGTGTTCGACTGGGGCGCGACCCACTATCAGACCGCCCAGGCGAAACATCGGCTGAGGCAGATGGAGGAGGGATTCGGACAGCTCAGGGATGGGATCACGCTGGAAGTGACCCAGAGTGTTCTGGCGCTTCAGGAGGCGCGGGAGAAGGTGGCGGCTACCCAGGAGAACGTGGCGCAGGCGGAGGAGAACTACCGGGTCACGAACGAGAAATTCAAACAGGGCATGGCCACCAACACCGATCTGTTGGACGCCAATACGATGTGGACGCAGGCGAGGATGGAGTGTGTACAGGCGCTGGCGGATCATTACGTGGCCGAGGCGAAGTTGGAGAAAGCGATGGGGGTGTTGCAAAGCCAAAAACCGGATTGAAATCCCGGTTCTGGTCTTGGGAGAGCTCTTCGAGAACCGTGTCTTTGAGACCGGTTCTGGAGGATTTGGGCTACCAATCACCAATCACTAACGAAAACAAAGGAGGCATCCAGTGAGAGACAGAATTTGGATCGGGATCGTTTCGCTGTCGCTTTTGAGCATGGGTCTGTTCGTGGGGTGCGGGAACGAGAAGGAAAAAAGGGAAGTAGAATCTACGATCTCCCTGACGGGGAGCATCCAGCCGTGGAAGGAGGTCAACATTGTTCCGGACGTGCCCGGAAAGGTCGCCAGAATCTACGTCAAGGAGGGCGACCGGGTGGAGCAGGGCCAGGTGCTGGCGGAGTTGGATACCCGAACCGCCCGGCTGCAATTGGAGCAGGCGGAGGCGGGTCTGGCCGTGGCGCAGGCCAACTTCAACAGCGCCTCCAAGGACTGGGAGCGGATGCAGGACCTGCACGAAAAGGGCACGGTCTCCCCTCAACAGGTCGAGAAGGTTCAATTGGGCTACGAGGCAGCCAAAGCCCAGCTTCAGCAGGCGAAGTCCGGGCTGAAGCTGGCCAGGCATTACCTGGACGTCTCGCTCATGAAGGCGCCCTTCGGTGGCATCATCACGGGAAAAAGTATGAACGAGGGCGAGTATATCAATCCGGCGATGGGGGGGATGGGGCCCGGGGGCGGCTCGGTGGTGACGCTGATGGATCTATCCAGGGTAAAGATTGAGGTCCATGTTTCCGAGAGAGATGTGGGGAATATCCACATCGGACAGGAGGCCCGCATTACGGTGGATACTTATCGGGGGAGGGTTTTCACCGGAAAGGTATTCAACGTCAACCCCACTGCAGATCCGATGACCAGAAGTTTTGTGGTGGAGATTACCGTTGCCAACCCTCAGATGGAACTGCGGGCCGGGATGTTCGCCCGGGTGGAGATCGTTACTACCGAACAAAAGAATGTCCTGCTTGTCCCGGTGGATGCGATCCTCAGTGAAGGGGGCAAAAGTTACGCATTTGTCGTTGAGCGCAGCAGGGCGCGGAGACGTTCCATCCAACTGGGGCTGCAGAAAGGCGCTATGGCGGAACTGATGAGCGGCCTGCAGGAAGGCGAGAAGATCATAACGATAGGTAAAGAGATGGTCAAAGACGGTGCGGCCATCGTTATCGAAGGAGGTGAAGCCCGATGAACCTACCCGAATTTGGTGTCCGACGCCCCGTTTTTACCATGATGATTTTTGTGGGGATTGTGCTCCTGGGCGTAGTGGCTTTGAGCATGCTCCCCATTGATCTCTTGCCGAAAATGGAGCTACCTACCATGTCGGTAATCACGTTCTACCGTGGCGCCAGCGCCGAGGACATCGAGAGCAAAGTCACAAAGGTCGTTGAGGACCAGGTGAGCACCACGCCCAACATCAAGGAGGTCACCTCCTCCTCGGAGGAGAATCTCTCGGTGGTGACCATGCAGTTCGAATGGGGCACAAATTTAGACGAGGCGGCGAACGATGTGCGTCAGCGGCTCGACATGGCGGTCACGTTCCTGCCCGAAGATGCGGACCGGCCCATGCTGTTCAAGATGGACGTTTCCATGATGCCGGTGTTGGTGTTTGGGGTGACGGCCGAGCAGAGCTATCCCGATCTTCACGACCTCATCGAGGATCAATTTTGCGATCCGCTGAAGCGCATCCCGGGAGTTGCCATGACAGCTATCATGGGCGGACTCGAACGGGAGATCCAGGTCAATATAGACCGTCAACGCCTGGAGGCCTATCACCTTTCGCTTTCCCAGGTGACCGGGATATTAGCGGCAGAAAATTTCAGCCTGCCCGCCGGAGATTTAAAAATCGGAAGGACCAATTACATCATCCGGGTTCCCGGCGAGTTTCAGAGCGTCGAGGAAATCGGGGACGTGGTGGTGGGAAGTACTCGCGGCGTCTCGATTTATCTGCGAGATATCGCCGAAGTGAAGGATGCATTCAAAGACATCGACCACCGGGCTCGTATTAATGGAGGACAGGGGCTGATTGTGATGGTGCAGAAGCAGTCGGGGGCCAATACGGTCACGGTGGCCGATCGCATCAAGAAGGCGCTCCCGAAGTTGGAGAAGAGGCTCCCGCCGGATGTGAAGGTCGTTGTGGCTATGGACTCTTCTGAATTCATCGTCCAATCGATTCATAACCTGGCGAGCACGGTCGGCTGGGCGCTCCTGTTCGTTGTGTTGATCGTCTTTTTCTTCCTGCGGGAGATCCGGGGGAGCTTCATCGTTGCCGTGACCATACCGGTCTCCCTGATCGTGGCGTTTGCCTTCCTCTACGCCGGAGGATATACCATCAACATGATGTCTCTCTCGGCCATCGCCATCGCCATCGGTATGGTGGTGGACAATGCCATCGTGATCTACGAAAACACCTACCGCCACCGCATGGAGGGTGAATCCAGAAGGGAAGCGTCCATGTTTGGTGCCGGGGAAGTGGGTGCGGCCGTGATGGCCTCCACGTTCACCACGATGGCCATCTTTTTCCCGATCCTCTTTGTGAAGGGACTCACGGGGATCATGTTCCGGGAGTTGGGCCTGACGATCATAGTCGTCTTAGCGGCCTCCCTGTTCTCGGCTTTGACTCTTACCCCCATGCTGTCCTCCCGGTTCATGCGGGTGCCCTCCCCGGGGGAAGAAGGAAAGGGACTCATCCGAAGGTTTCACGACTTCAGCGAAAAATGGTTTACGGGTCTTGAAGCGGCCTACAGGAGGGTCCTGAACTGGGCGCTGAACCATCGGAAGACCACCGTAGCGGTCGGCCTGGGAGTTTTTGTGGGCAGTCTCTTTCTGTTCAAGGTCGTGGGCACGGAATTTATGCCGACCATGGATCAGAGTGAGGTGATGGGCAGGGTGGAGCTGCCCGTCGGTACCCGGGTGGAGGCCACCGACCAGGTGATGGAGAAGATCGAGGAGATCATGGAGAAGGAGGTTCCGGAAAGGAAAGTGATGTACGCCCGCTGCGGGGTGAGCAAGATGGGCATGGAATCCATGATGGGCCAGCGAAGCGACACCCACATCATCACGGTCGGGGGACGGCTGGTGTCCAAGAACGAGCGCAAACGTTCGGATCGGGATATCGCTCAAGCCCTGAGTAAGGAGATCTCTAAAATTCCCGGGATCCAGGTCATTGACTTTGCCCAGCAGGATCCCATGCAGATGATGTCCGGTGGGGGAGTCAAGCCGGTGTCGGTGGAGATCTACGGGCACGACATTGCTAAGACGGATGCCTTTGCCCTCGAAGTTAAGAAGATCATGGATAAGATTCCGGGTCTGACCGACGTCACCATCTCCCGGGAGAAGGGCAAGCCGGAGCTCTGGGTGGAGGTGGATCGCAAGAAAGCCGCCTCACTGGGATTGAACATGGCCCAGATTGCCTCAACCCTGCGCACCAAATTCTACGGAGAAGTGGCCACCAAATACCGGGAGGGCGGAGAGGAGTACGACACCTTTGTCCGACTGCAGAGATCGGATCGGCAGCGCATCGCCGACCTGAAGAACGCCTTCGTGACTTCTCCTAGCGGTAAACAAATTCCCATCAGCAGTATTGCCCGGATTGTGGAGAGGCGGGGCCCCTTGACCATTGAGCGCAAGGATCAGGAGCGCATCGTCCGTGTGGGGGGCGGTCTCTACAAGCGGTCGCTGGGGAAGGTGGTGGCCGATTTGAAAAAGGATCTGGCCAAAATCTCCATCCCGGAGGGGATGGACGTGGAGATCGGGGGTTCCGCCGAGGATCAGGCCGAGAGCTTCCGTTGGCTGGGCATTGCCCTGGCTTTCGGGATCATCCTCATCTATATGGTGATGGCCGCTCAGTTCGAGTCGCTCCTCGATCCCTTTGTCATCCTGTTCTCCATTCCCTTCGCCATCGTCGGGGTGATCTGGGCGTTATTTATTACCGGCAAGACCTTCAACGCCATCTCCTTTATGGGCATGGTCATGTTAGTGGGGATTGTGGTGAACAACGCCATTGTCTTAGTGGATTACATCAACATCATGCGGGCGAGAGGGCTGGCGCTCTTTGAGGCCATTTTGCTCACGGGCTCCCGCCGGCTGCGCCCCGTGCTGATGACTGCTTTCACCACCATCTTTGCCCTCTTGCCCCTGGCCCTGAGTACAGGGGAAGGATCGGAGATGTGGAGTCCCTTGGCTATCTCGGTCATCGGCGGGCTTTTGGTTTCAACGCTCGTTACCCTGATTTTTGTTCCCGTCATGTATTCGATCTTCGAGATCAGAGTCAAGAAGAACCATTCGAGATAGCAAGAGAGGAGGAAACGACCATGAAGATGGTGTTTCTATCGTACAAAGAAAGTATGGACGACGAAGTGATGGACATCCTGAAGGAGCTTGACATCCAGGCCTACACCCGCTGGCCCGAGGTGCAGGCGAAGACGCGCACAGGACGTCCGCAAATGGGAACGCACATCTGGCCCGGATACAACAGCGCACTGATGTTTTCGGTCGAGGACGAGGTGGCCGAAGCGCTCATGAGCCGGGTGCGCGCGTTCAACGAAGCCACGAAATACGAGGGGATCACGGCAACGTGTTGGGCGGTGGACGATTTCTGCTGTAAGTGAATTTTGTGGACTAGCGGAAAGTAGAGGTTCTGGGTATAGGGGGGGGAAGAAATAAGGCCGTGAGTCGTATGCCGTAAACAGTGTACCTTGAACGTATAGGAATTTCCATTTTTGTCCTTTCGACAGACCTCCGAGGTCTTCGAGGCCTCGGAGGTCTGTCTGCTCAAAGAGGCTTACCAAAGCCCGCCTGAAGGGTGTTAAGCCCAACCATTCTTGATGACTTCGCTTATACGGAGGAGAGAGGGAAGGGGGGAGGAGCGTCGGTGAGAATCGTTCTGGTGCACAGAAGAGAATGGCCTTCTTCGGGGCCCTCTGCCTCTTTCAGTACGTTCAATGCGCATGCACTGGCCCGTTGCGGCGCAGAGGTAACCCTTATTGTAGGCAGGGGCTCCGACCAAACACCTGACTGGATTCTCAGTCATTATTATGGCTTGTTTCCCCATGGCAGGCTCCGCATTCTTCCCATTAGAAAACCTGGATCTCAATATATTCACAGCAGCTTGCCGTTTTATATGATGGCGCTGCGGAGAGTGTTTGCCCTCGCTCGGCGCAAGAGGATTGACGCCGTGCTATCACGCGATCCGGGATTTCTGCCCTATCTGTGTATCATCAAGAAAATGGCGGGAATCCCGGTATTTTATGAGACCCACAATTTCTTTATGGATGTGTCCAGTCAACCCGATCTCAGGCAAAATCTCCGATTCAGGGAGAAATACCATCGTATAGAAAGATGCTGCATACCTTCCATGGATGGGCTGCTGTGCCTACTCACGCCTCAAGCGGAGTTGTATCGGAGGTATTTTCCCTCCCATCGCATCTGCGTGGCCCATCCAGGCGTAAATCCCCTTAAGCCCCCCAAGGGGAGCCTGTATGAGAGAAAGTGCATAGGTTACGTCGGGGGCCTTCAGGCTCGGAGAGACATAGAGATGTTGTTTCAGGCCTTCAAGCTTATCGGAGATCATGCCCTGCGCCTGCTTATCATCGGCGGTAGGAAGAAAGAGATGCCCCGGGTGCAGCAATGGCTTGAAAAGTATGACCTGAACGACCGGGTTACGGTTACCGGATGGGTAAGTTATGTGGAACTCGAAAGGCTTTTGGACAAGATCAGCGTAGGCGTGGTGCCTATGAAGGATACGTTCTATAATCGCTACCTGACGGCTCCGATAAAGATCTTCGACTATCTGTCGCGGGGCATCCCTGTGGTCGCCGCGGATCTCCCCTCGGCACGGGAGTTTATCGAGGATGGCAAAGAAGGCGTATTCTACAAACCAGAGGCTCCGGGGGATTTGGCGTCGGCGATCTTTAGGTTGTTGCAGTCT
>MVCQ01000183.1 GCA_002059205.1 Candidatus Latescibacteria bacterium 4484_107 | reverse complement strand
AAAGGAAAATTTTCGCCTAATTCATGAATAATCCATGGGAAATAGAATACGTTCTCTATTCGTTTTTCGGGAAGGGTTGAGCAAAAACCGAAGTCGAGTGCGAACCCCGGACTGGTAAATCATGCAGGGGAAGAGGCAGAGAACGATCCCGTGTTCACCGCACGGGTTACGCACTATCCCCGGCGTGCTCCGCAGGGAACGTCTCTTCTCCTTGCGGAGTTCCTGCAAGCTTTTTTTTCAAATAAATCCCCTGCTTCCCATACTCATTCAGCTTGTTTCGGATGGTTCGGGAGCTCACGCCAAGCATATCCGCCGCGGAAGTCCGGTTGCCCCGGCAGGCGGCGAGGGTTTTCAGGATCAACACTTCCTCCATCTCCCGGAGGGTTTTGCCCACGGTGATCCGATCATCCTCCGGCTCGCCCCGGCCAAAGATCAATCCATTCGGAAAATCTTCCATTTCCAGCTGTCCCGTCTGACAGAGGACCACCGCATGCTCAATGGCATTTTCCAGTTCCCGGACGTTTCCGGGCCAATGATACGCCATCAGCCCTTCCAAAACATCTTTTGAAAAGCCGACCACCGGCTTCTCATTTTCCCGGGCATATTTGTGCAAAAAGGACTGGACCAAAGCAGGAATATCCTCCTTGCGCTCCCGCAGGGGCGGCAGAAGGATCGGGATGACGTTTAGGCGGTAAAACAGGTCCTCTCTGAAACGGCCCTCCCGAACCTCTTTTTCCAGTTCTCTGTTCGTGGTGGCGATCACGCGTACGTCCACCCGAATCGTCTCCCGGCCTCCCACGCGTTCGAATTCGCGCTCCTGAAGGACCCTGAGTAGCTTGGCTTGGAGCGCCGGGGTCATTTCGCTGATTTCGTCCAAGAGGAGCGTGCCTTTATCGGCCAGTTCAAAGCGACCTCTCCGCTGCCGGATGGCTCCGGTATAAGCGCCCTTTTCGTGGCCGAAAAGTTCGCTTTCCATCAACTGATCGGGTACGGCCGCGCAATTGATTTTAATAAACGGGCCGTCTTTTCTGGGACTGTTGTAGTGGATCGCTTTGGCCACCAACTCCTTGCCCGTTCCGCTCTCGCCGGAGACCAGCACAGTGGACCGGCTCTGTGCCACGACTTCTATAAAGGAAAAAATGCCCTGCATACCCGGACTTTTGCCCACCATATTGCCGAAGCTGTATCGCGCTTCTAATTCGGACCTCAGCAATCGGTTTTCCTGGCGAAGGTGTTGATACTCGAAAACCTTTTCGACCACCAACTCGACCTCGTCCGCGCTGAAGGGCTTGACAATATAGGCGAAGGCCCCTTTTTTCATCGCTTCCACATTGTTTTCGATGGTTCCGTACGCCGTCATCATCACCACGACGGCCTCCGGCAATTTAGACCGAGCCGCCTCCAGCACATCCAGCCCCGACCCTCCGGGCATCCTGATATCCGAGAGAATGAGGTCGTATTCCATGCCGGTCAACTGTGCGATGGCCTCTTTGACGTCTTTAGCGACGTCCACCTTGTAGTGCTTCCGCTCCAGGGTCATCTTCAGCGATTCCCGCATCAGGGCTTCGTCATCTACTACTAAAATATATTTGGCAGACAATGGGTTACTCCTCTGTGCGTGGTGATTGGTATCCGGTGATTGCTGAGTGGAAGGTCTTCCACTAATCCCCATTCTCCGAGTGGGGGAGGACGATGGTAAAACATGCGCCTTCTCCGGGTTGGCTCCGGACGTGAATGGCGCCGTGATGGGCGTCGATAATTTTTTTTGCGGTAGCGAGTCCCAGTCCCGTTCCGTTTTCCCTCGTTGTGTAAAAGGGGGTGAACAGTTTGGTTTTGACGTCTTCCGGTATGCCCGTTCCCTGGTCCCGGATTCTCACAAACACGGTCTCCTCTTCTCCATCCGGTCCAAGTAAATTTTTTCCGGTTTCCACGGCGATTTCTCCTCCTTCGGGCATCGCCTGGCGGGCGTTGTGCAGGAGATTAAGGAGCACCTGCTGAAGTTGCTCCGGATCGGCCCGACAGAGTACTGCATCCGGGGAATCGTTCCGAAGGATCGTAATGCTGTTGTCCTCGTGTTGGACATCCACCTCGAAAAATCGCGTCGTTTGATCCACAACGGTCACCAGATCTATTTCCCGAAAACGTGGGCGCAGGGGGCGGGTGTATTCCAGCAGGCTGGTCACGATTCGGTTCAGGCTGCCCACGCCTTCGATGATTTTTTTTACCAATTTTATCCGGGGATCTCCGACGTCCAGATCCCGCTCCAAAAGCGACGCAAATCCCGCGATCCCCCCCAGGGGATTTCGGATTTCGTGCGCCACCGTTGCCGCCATCTTTCCGAGTGCGGCCAACGTGTTCACCCGCTGAACTTCCTCCTCGAGCGCTTTGGTATGCGACAGGTCATTAAAGATCTCCACGACCCCGGAGAGATTCCCCTCGCCGTCGGTCACGAGAGAAGTGCTGTATCCCAAAGGAAGAACGGTGCCCTTATGCGCGGTGATCTCTTTCTCGCCATACTCTATAGGAGCACCTGTTTTCAGCGTGCAGAGGGCGGTGGATTCCCATGCTACCTCTTTCCCCATGATTTCCAGGTAGGGGCGTCCCAGCGCTTCCACCGTCGGATATTCCATAATTTCTCCGGCGGCCCGGTTAAACAGCGTGATGCGTCCCTCCAGATCCATCACCAATACGCCGCTGCTCAGACTTTCCAGAATGTTGTTCAGATAGTTGCTGACCCGATCTTTCTCTGCCAGACTCCGGCGCAGCTCCAGGTTGGTTTCCTGCAGCTTCTGGTTCAGACTATCGAATTTCTCTTCCAGGGTCCGATAGGCTCGATGGAGATTTTTTGTGGTTTTGTTGAACAGCACGAACAGGTCGGCAAACGCATCAATTTGTTCCGGCGGAATGTCATTTTCATTGCTGGATGGATCCATAACGTCTGATACTCCCAGTTAAGGGCAAATGGTCCGGGGAGACAACCACAGGGTTTGCCATTAGAATCCTACCCGATGGGACTTCTCCTCACAATCTGTTTAGAAGCTCCGCTTTCTTTTTCTCGAACTCCTCTTCGGAAAGCACCTTTTGTTCTCTGAGCGCTCCCAATTGCCTGATCTGTTCGATAATATCGGGCGCTTTGGATCCTTCCGAAGAAGGGCTTATGCGACCGTAAGTCCGGGCGATCTTTTTCGCGCTGACCGGATGAGCCGAACGTCGGATTTGTTCCTCCAAATGCTGGTACTTTTTCAGATCCCCCTCCATCTGATTGATCTTTATCTTCAGATCATCTATCTCTCCGCGGATGGTCTGCTCGTTTATGGCCCGCTCGATGGTCGTCTTCAGTTCGTTTAACTTGAACGGTTTGATTACGTAGTCGTACGCACTGCTCCGAAGCGCCTCCACCGCGGATTCGATGCTTGGGTACCCGGTCATAAGTATGATCAGTACACCCGCATCCCGCGTTTTAATGCCCTTCATCGTCTGCACGCCGTCCATACCCGGCATTTTCAGATCAATCAAAGCCACCTGCACCGTGCCCGGCTCAAGTATCTCCAAGGCCTTCTCTCCGCTTTCCGCGAGGAGCACTTTGTATCCCTGCTTGGTCAGGAATTCTCTCTGGAACGTCTGAATAACGTGAAGCCCCTCTTTATACTCTGCACGGGCGTAAACGGTGTCTTCTAACCGCAAAGTCCGCAAAGAAAGCGCAAAGGAACGCAAAGAAGAACCCTTTGCGAACGTTGCGTCTCCTTTGGGCGCTTTGCGGTTAAAGGAGATTCCGAAAAAGCTCAAGTTATGTCCGTACAGCACGGTGGGGAAATTTTATTTTATTAAGGTCATCTTGTGTATTTTCTGAAACGTTCTGCGATCTCCCAAAGATTTCGCGGTCATTGCGTAAAAATATACGCCGGAAGCTACAACCTGTCCCAGCTCATTTTTTCCGTCCCATATTGCCGAATAAGTCCCCGCCGGCTTGATGTCCGAAACCAGCGTTCTTACCTCACGCCCCAGTATATCGTAAACGGTCACGTCCAAATAGCTTTCCGTGGGAAGCCAATATGGAATGCCGGTCGTCGGGTTGAACGGATTCGGGAAATTTTGACCGAGAGAGAAGTGGTTCGGCAATCCATTTTCCTCCAATGGCTCGTTAATATCCGTCTTTATTTGATAAAGGACAGAGTAGATCCCGGACTCAGGAAGGATGCCCCGGGTTTCAGATCCAATACTTCCATAGAGCGCAAAATACATCCTCAATCCCTGATCGGTCACGATGACCGCAGGATCTTCCGGGTTAACCTCGTCCGCTTCAAAGGGATGGCCATACCCCTTTATGATTGGTGCGGCGCCGAGGGTAAAATGAAGCCCATCTGTGGAGGTGATCTCAAAGAATCCGTTTATCCAACGAAGTCCATCTTGTCTCAGCCCTCCGATATATAGATGCGTCATGCCATTGGGATCTAAATACGGAGCCCCATCGCCCGCATCGGGCCACCTTACCCCTTCTTCTCGCTTCCAGTGCAATCCATCCGAAGATGTGGCACTCAATTGCCTGGCGTGTCTGTTTTCATCTATGCCCGAATAATACATCCTGTACGTGCCATCACTAAGCTGTATGACCTTTGGTCCCTGTACACCTGAGCGTTCATATTCGCTTCCGTTGGATAGAAGTCTGTCGCCCTCTTCCAGGGTGAAGTCCAGTCCATCCTCGGAGCGTGCGCTGCGAATCGCCTTTGCCTGCTGGTCTGTGTAATACAGTCTGAACGTGCCATCCGGCAGTTTTACGATGAACGGGTCAAAGCCCATCCCAAGCAATCTGAACCCGTCCTCTTTCTGAAAAGTCAATCCCTCCTTGGATAGGTAACTGACCACGTTGTGTACTATGCCGCCATTTTCCTCGACACTGGCATCTTCCCCATATAGCCGGATTCTGCCATCGTCCAGCCGGACCACGGTGACGTCGAAGAGATAGGGCGCATCAATCCGCTTGCCCTCGTAAAACCAGCCTTCCGCAACAGAAAGGCTTTGGTCCGCCTCAATGGTGAACTCCCAGAAAACCGTCTGGGTAAAGCCATTGCCGGGGCCGGATGCCTCGACACACCACTCGTATGTTCCCGCCGGCAAGATCGGAACC
>MVCQ01000020.1 GCA_002059205.1 Candidatus Latescibacteria bacterium 4484_107 | reverse complement strand
CGCCGCGGAAGGCGACCGCAGCATGCGTTCGGACTCAAAAAGCACGCGCTGTTCTCCCGGCGTCCAGAGCACCAGACGCCACACGCCCTCACGAAACTCCGTCCAGACTAAGGAGGGTTTCTCTCCTCCGCAACATGCAAATCCCGTGATTCGTTCCGCTTCGGCGAGATCCCGTTCCTCTATTTTCCGGTCGGTGCTGGAAACGAGGACGAGTTTTCGTTGGGAGGAAACCACCGCATGGCTCCACGCCGCTTCGTCTTTTCCCTTCTTGAACGTCACGGAATGACGCCCCAATTCTGAGAGAAACTCCGCATCGCAATCCTGTAAAAGGATCGCGCCCACAAACCACCCATTAGGCAGCACCCCTGCGTCGCATCCGAAACCGTTCTCAATGGTATAGATTGTTTCCATGGGTATTGTGCCTCTGTTTCTTCTGTCGATAGAACTCCCCGATCACATCTAATCAATTCAACCCTCCACGGGCCTCAGCGAAAGCGGATCGAATTTCAGGCCGTCACCGGCGAAGAATTTGGAGAAGAATTCGTAGTACTCCAGCCTGAGACATTGGATAAAGACCACCAATCCCTCCAGAAAAATGGCCAGAATATTCCCCTCTATGATGACCGACAGGCTGGTTTCCTTATTGGGGATCAGCCCGGCGATCAGGAAGATCGCGGCACACAGGGCCGCATGGTTGAGCGCGAAGGCTCCGACACGCACGAAGGAGATGGTATGCGTCAGGTATCCCAGCACCATTTCGACGGGCTTGAACAGGGATTCCATTACATCTATCTCGACCTTCCTGGCCCCGGGCCTTCTTTTGGCAAAAGCGATGTAGATAAAATCTCCGAACATCACGAGCAACAGGGGCGCGATTAATGCGGGAGCGGCCACGTACAGGCTGACGTTCTTCTCTTTGAGCGCACAGCCTAACACCGCCAGCGCCGTCCAATAAAAGATGCCGCTGAACAAACCCCATTGTCCGAACAGCGCCTCCCGGAACGCCTTTTTCGTAAAGGCCTGCACCACGCTCAGGATGACCCCCAGGCTCAAAATGCCCACGCCGAGAAGAACCGTCAGAAAAAGGAAGCGCATCGTGTTTTGTTCTTCGAACGGCCGGAGCCACAGGGCATTTATGAGATGCTCACAGCCGAAAACACTGCCGAAAAGCACACCGAAGAGCATGGACGATCCGCCCGCAAACATCAGGAGCCGGCCCATCTCCCGCATTTTGGTCAGCATCCCGGAGGGGAAAAATGCCAGGAACGCTCCGATCAGGACCAGCGTGAATCCGTGCCCTACGTCTCCGAACATCAAACCAAACATCAGCAGAAACGTGATCGCCACGAAAATCGTCGGATCTATCCCCCGATAGGAGGGAACCCCGTAGGTCCGAACCAGACCCTCAAAAGGCTTCAGAAACGCAGGATTTTTGAACCGGGTGGGCACTTTTACCCGCTCCTCCCGGACGACTTGCTCCTCCTCCGGCCCGGAAAGCTCGATGGCGCTTTTCCCCTGCGTGGCCTCATGGATCTTTTTGCTCAAGGTATCGCACGCGGAAGCAGGAATGAAGCCGGTGATGAAATTCAGAAAGACGGTGGCGCCGAATCGGCTCATCGCCGTCAGCACTTTGATATTCGCTCCGATTGTGTCCCGCCAATGGAGGAGGGTCTCCGTGCTCTTTTTCTCCAAATCGCCCCATCGCACTTTTGCCTCCGCCTCCTCTTCCCGGATTTTCCATATTTCCAACTCCACCTGATCCAACGCTTCATCGAGCGGAATTTTGAAGCGATCTGGAATGGAAACGGCCTGGAAGTGGGATCCTTCCAGGCCATCGGCCACCGCGTCCCGGTCGTCCGCGCCGGAGATCACCATAACAGCCGCCTCCTCCGGGCCTGTCGGGCGGACGTAGCATTGATGCGTGATCGGTTCCAGCGCCCGCTCCAAGCGGTCGAGGTGCGTCCTCGGCATCGTCCCCATAAAGTGGCAGAAATATTTGAATTTTTCGAGATCCTGGAAGCTCAGCCCCACATCCTCTAAGGTATGAAGCTGTTCGGAAATTCGATTCAGTTCCTGGATCTTTCGCGCCGCGCACTCCCCGCCGCGCTGCATCGCGGCGATCTGTGATTCCCACTCCGATAGGGGTTCCTCCATCGTATCCAACAGCATCTTGGGAGCCACCCGCAACTCCCCGGAGGAGGTTTTGCGTGCTTCAACGGTGAAATGGGAGAGGATGGCCTCGATCCGATCCCCGGCCCGCCGCAAACGCCCGATGGTTTCCCCATCCACCGGAAACGGAGACAGCCTCTTCCCCGTGCTCAATTCCTTCTGATCCAACAGGTGCAATACGCCACTCTGAGCCAGCGCTTCCGTGACTCGTAGAAGGTCTTCCTGCATCACAAGTATGCGGATTAAACGCATGCGCTCCGGTCTGAACATAGTGTTCCTTCGGAGAATGTTAAAGGGTGAACGGCTGGTTGTTGGTGAGTGGTGAAAAGTCAGAGGCCAGATTTGTTGCATCGGAATTTTGTGATCCCGATGCGAAACCTTGGGACAACCAAAAAACGGAGACGTGGTCGGATTTTGGGTTTTTGGTTTTCAATCCGAAATCCCCCATCCGAAATCCGAAATCACTTAAGGGAAAACCCGGAGAAACCTAAAAACGCGATGGCCATCAACCCGGCGGTAATGAATGCGATGGGTGCGCCTTTCATGGATTCGGGAAGCTCGGCCAACTCGTATTTTTCTCGGAGGCCGGACATCAGCACCAACGCCATGGTAAAGCCCACGCCCGCGGAGAAGCTGTGGATCAGGCTCTCGATGAAGCTGTATCCTTCCTCGATATTGAGCACCGCGACCCCGAGGATAGCGCAGTTCGTGGTGATGAGCGGAAGGTAAATTCCCAACGCCTTGTAAAGCCCCGCGCTGGTCTTTTGAATAATCATCTCGATGAGCTGCACCAACACTGCGATCACGAGGATAAACGCGATGGTTTTCAGAAAAATCAGATCCACCCCCCAGACGTTGGTCTCCGGAGCCAGCAGAACCGTATAGATCAGCCACGTGGCCGCCGAAGCCAGCGTCATCACGAACGTTACCGCGATGCCCATACTCAGCGCAGAATCCAAACGTCTCGACACGCCGATGTACGGGCAGATCCCCAAAGATCGGGCCAGCACGAAATTGTTGATAAAAATCGAAGCGATAACAATGACGAACAAGTTTCCTAAGTCCATGACAACTCTCCTATACCCAAAAAGGAAAACGTACCGCAAAGTCGCAAAGTTCGCGGAGAAAAACAAAAAAGAGGTTGAAGTTCTTTGCCCTTTGCGGTGAGAGCTCTATTTTTCTATTTTCTGCTTTCCAGCCAGTTAAAAAATCCCAAAAACAGCCCCAGGGTCAAAAAGGCGCCCGGCGGGAGGATCATCAAAAGCACGGGTTGGTAGCTCGTTCCAAGGACGGGAATGCCGAGCAGCTTGCCCGATCCCAACAGCTCTCGAAAGAATCCGAGCAGCACGAGCGCCAGGGTAAAGCCGAGTCCCATGCCCAAGGCATCGAGGATGGATCGCCCCACGGTGTTCTTCCCCGCGAAGGCCTCCGCGCGTCCGAGGATAATGCAGTTGACCACAATGAGCGGCACGAAGATTCCGAGGCTCTTGTAAAGCTGGGGGCTGAACGCCTGCATCAGCATCTCCGCAATGGTCACGAACGTGGCGATGATCACGATGTACACCGGAATGCGGATCTTCGGCGGTACGGCTTTCCGGATCAGCGAAACGATGATGTTCGATCCCAAAAGCACGAACAACGCGGCCACGCCCATACCGAGACCGTTCTCGATGGAGGTGCTCACCGCCAGCGTCGGACACAGCCCCAACGCGAGTCGGAAGACGGGATTCTCCTTGTATAAGCCCTTTGTAAATTCAGTGATGGTGCTCATGCCAATTCCCCTTTCCTCTTTTTATTTTTTCACCGCAAAGGCGCAAAGGACGCAAAGAACTTCAAAACTAAGATAAAAGATAAAGGTCCGCACCCCTTTTTATCTTTTTCCTTTTTACTTTTATCTTTCTTCCGGTTTTCTCTGCGAACTTTACGGCTTTGCGGTGCGTTGTTTTGCTTCCAATCTTTTCAGAGCGCTTCGAACACCATCGGTCACCGCTCTGGATGAGATAGTGGCTCCGGTGATGCTGTCTATCGCCCCGCCGTCTTTATCCACCGACAGTTGGGAGAGGGTTTTTCCCTTGAATTGCGCCTGGAACCACGGCTCCGACTCTCCGTAGCGCACCTCCGTAATCTTGGCGCCCAAACCGGGCGTCTCCTGCTGGCTGACGATGGAAATGCCGGTCAGTGCGCCCGAAAGATCCACGCCCACAGCCATCTCGATGGTGCTGCTGTACCCCTTCCCGGACGTGAGCAAGACAACACCCACCGGCTCCGTGGTATCGGCATGGGCGTAGCCCATGTAGTACGGAAAATCGCTCCCCTCGTCGGTGAGGACATAAACGCCTTCCTTTGCGGCGGGAAGCACCTCTTGCCGGGCCTGGATCTGCTGCTGCGCTTTATACGCTTCGATCTGCGGCTTAGTCGCCTGATTGACCAAAGCCAGCGAACAGGCGGCGATGACTGTAATCAGACCCAGGATTGCAGCCAATTTCAGGATATTGCTCATCGTTTTCCTTTCCCAGTTTTTTGGGACACGGATAAACACGGATGAACACGGATCAAAACAAAGAGAACAAAGAGTCTTTGTTGCATTTACATCTATGCGAAAGGCCCTTTTTCGTTTTGTCTTTATCCGTGTTTATCCGTGTCCAATATGCCCTTAGCCTATCCTCCAAAAACTTTCGGACGCGTGAACCGATCTATCAAAGGCACGGTGAGGTTCATCAGCAAAATGGAATAGGACACGCCCTCGGGGTACCCGCCCACGCGCCGGATGAGCACGGTGAGGAGACCGCAGCCGATCCCGAAGATCCATTTCCCCTTCGGCGTGATCGGAGAGGTGACCATGTCCGTGGCCATAAAGAATGCGCCGAGGATCAGGCCTCCCGCGAGCACGTGAAAAAGCGGAGGTACGCCTCCGAACAGCCCCGTCAACAGGATCACCACGCCGAGGTATCCCGACGGAATGCGCCAGTCCACATACCCTTTGTAGATCAGATAGGCCGCTCCGATCAACAGCATGATCGCCGAGGTTTCACCGAGACACCCGCCGACGCGGCCCCAGAAGAGATCGACATAAGAGCTGCTGAGCAAATCGGGAACTTGATGCGCCTCCTTGAGCAGCGTCAGCGGCGTGGCCGAGGACACCCCGTCTATGCCCGAAAGCGTCCCTCCTCTCGGCGCAAGCCACTTTGTGGTCATCTGCACCGGCCACGAGGCCAGCAGAAACGCGCGTCCGAGCAAGGCTGGATTCATCGGATTATATCCCAATCCGCCGAAGACCTGCTTGCCGATCCCGATGGCAAAAGCCGAACCCACAACCGGAATCCACCACGACACGCCCGGCGGCAGGTTGAACGCCAAAAGCATACCCGTCAGGATCGCGCTGCCGTCCCCCACGGTAATGGAAATTTTTCTCAGTTTCTGAATGATCCATTCCGTCCCAACGGCAGCGGCAATACTCAGGAGCGTCAGCCACGCAGCTCTCGGGCCGAAAAAATAGATCCCCGCGATCCAGGCGGGAATCAGGGCCCCGATCACCGAATACATAATCTTCGGGATGGAGACGCTGTCCCGAATGTGCGGGGAGATGGAGACGGTGAATTTTTTGTTTTCGTCCATTCCTTTAAACTCCTCTAACGTTGAAATTGAGGGAAGTCTGTCTGTACAACAAGACGAACCGAAAGTACAGGCGGTAGATTCTGTGCACCTCCGAGTTGGTTTTTTGAATCAGATCCATTCAATCTGAATCCGATCCTCTATCTGTTTGAACTCCGGATCGCCAGTAAGCAAAACAGCCTTCTCCCGCATAGCCGTTGCGGCCGCAAAAGAATCCGCCAGAGACATCGGATAACGCGCCTTGAGACGACAGGCGGACCAAAGCAGGTCGTCGGAGAGGGCGATTTGCTCTACGGGAAGCTGGTTGAACAACTTGAGTAGTTCGTCGGCTTCATCTTGACCCAGACTCCGAATGGTCCGATAATACACCTCGCCAAGGTTGAGTTTATTGATACACGCGCTCATCCGACCTGCCCGACAGGCGGTCAAAATATCCTCCACCCGCTGGGCACCGGATTCGCCCTGCACGTAAGATAAGACGGCGTAAGCATCAAAACAGATTCTTTTCGTCAATGGCGGTATCCCTTCCTCGGTCCTCTAAAAGTTCCTGGGTAAGCGATCCGGGATAGTCCTTGAATCGCCCGCGAAGTGCCTGAATAGGATCCTCGAAAGCCGGACGCACCTCGGCGTGGTCACCGTTCAGGGTAATTAAGACCCGGACCCCGGGCTGGATGCCGAGCCGATCCCGAATGGGCTTGGGGATGAGAATTTGGCTTTTCAGGGAGGTCTTAACGATAGGCATAGCGGTATCCCTCCTTTCTATTAGGGTATAAGTCTATTTCAAATAATCAGATAAACGATCACTCAGTGCGTTCCACTAATAAAACAAAATCTATGCTCAAGCCGCCTGAGCCTGCTTTTTGCGCTGCGCGATCACCGACTTGCCGTATTTGAACAGATGAGTCAGATGCCGCTTGGAGGGGCAGGTATAAGTGCACGAGCCGCACTCGAAGCAATCCATGATGCCGTAGTCCTCCGCCTCGTCCCAGCGTTCGTGCTCCACCAACGTGGCCATCACGCTGGGGATCAGGCGCATGGGGCATTGATCCACACAGCGGCCGCAGGAAATGCACGGCTTGGGTTCGATGTCCAACGCGGCTTCTTCCCGGTCGAGGACGAGGATACACGAAGTGCCCTTGATCACGGGCACTTCGTCCGTGGCCTGCGCGATGCCCATCATCGGGCCGCCCATTACTAATTTTGCCGCGCCTTCGGTAGTTCCCCCACAGAATGCGATGACCTCCCGGAAGGGAGTGCCGATCCGCACGCGCAGATTTTTTGGCTCACGGACGCCTCCGCCGGTCACGGTCACGGCACGCTCGATCAACGGAGTGGATCGAGCCACGGCCTGATAGATCGCCGCGGCCGTGCCCACGTTTTGCACGAGACAGCCCACCTTCATCGGAAGCGCGCCGGCCGGCACAATACGTCGGGTGACCGCATAGATCAACTGCTTCTCCGCGCCCTGCGGATATTTGACCTGAAGCGGAACGACTTCGATGCTGGGTTCTTTGGCGACGAGCGCTTCCATCTTCGCAATGGCGTCGGGTTTGTTCGCCTCGATTCCGATGTATGCCCGGGAGATGTTCAGAACCTTCAGGATGATCTTCAGCCCCTCGATGATCTCCTCCGACTGCTCCAGCATCACCCGATGATCCGCGGTGATGTAAGGCTCGCATTCTGCGCCGTTTAGGAGAACCGTGTCAATGGGCTGATCCTCCGGCGGAGAGAGCTTGACGTGCGTGGGAAACGTCGCGCCTCCCAGTCCGGCAATGCCCGCGTCACGAATGCGCTCCTTCAGTTGATCCGCGGTCAGCGCGCCCCAGTCCTGCCGGTCTCCGATCCCGTCCGCCAATGATTTTTCCCCGTCTCCTTCGATCACAATCGCCTCCGCCTTCATTCCCAGAGGATGCGGAAGCGGCTCGATGGCCGCAACCTTCCCGGAAATGGAGGCGTGGGAAGGCACGGACACGAATCCCTTCGCCTGACTGATCGGCTGTCCGATTTTCACCTCATCGCCCTTGGAGACGATGGGTTCGGAGGGCGCGCCGATGTGCTGGGAGCAGGGAATGACGACCCGCTCCGGCGGCGGCATAGTCACCAGCGGCAGATGCTGCGTGGCTGTCTTTCGATAGGGAGGATGGACCCCTCGTTTGAAGGTTTTTTTTCGCATCTGTTTTTCCTTTTCCTTATCTCAATCTCAATCCATTGTTTCACCGCAAAGACGCGAAGGACGCAAAGAACTTCAAACCCTGTGTTTTTGTTTTCTTTGCACGCTTTGCGGCTTTGCGGTGCATTTTCCTTCATTAAATCTGTTCTTTGAAATAGCGCACCGTTCTCCGCAACCCTTCATCCGCGTTCACGCTCGGCTCCCAGCCCAACAACTTCCGGGCTTTGGAGATGTCCGGCCGCCGGACTTTGGGATCGTCCTCGGGCAGCGATTTGAAGGCGATCGCACTTTCGCTTTCGGTGATTGCGATGATCTTTTCGGCCAATTGTAGGATGGTCATCTCCTCCGGATTGCCGATGTTTGTAGGCGTATCCACGTCGGAGTTCATCAGCTTATAGATGCCGTCCACGAGGTCCGAAACATAGCAGATACTGCGCGTCTGACTCCCGTCGCCGAACACGGTGAGGGCTTGGCCGGACAGCGCCTGCGTGATGAAATTCGGGATCGCCCGTCCGTCGTCTTTGCGCATGCGGGGGCCATACGTGTTGAATATCCGTATAATCCTCGTATCAATCCCGTGATACCGGTGATACGCCATCGTCGTGGCCTCGGCAAAGCGCTTGGCTTCGTCGTACACCCCTCGAAGTCCGATGGGATTGACGTTGCCCCAATACTCCTCGGGCTGAGGATGAATCAACGGATCCCCGTAACATTCCGACGTAGATGCCAGCAAAAACTTGCTTCCTTTCGACCGGGCCAATCCCAATGCCTTGTGCGTGCCCAGCGCGCCCACTTTCAACGTCTGGATGGGGAACATGAGATAGTCTTTGGGACTGGCGGGACTGGCAAAATGCAGAATATAGTCCAGATCGCCCGCCACGTAAATGTAGTTGGTGACATCGTGCTGAACGAATGAAAATTCCTTTCTGCCGAAGAGATGCGCGATGTTGTCCATGTTGCCGGTGATCAGATTGTCCATGCAGATCACCTCATGCCCCTTCTCCAACAAAAAATCACACAGATGCGAGCCGATAAAGCCTGCGCCGCCGGTGATGAGGATCTTCATAGGATGTCCTTTCGTTGTTTGGTGTTCCGAATTACAAGCGGAAAGATCACTCGTCAGGACTCAATCCCGCTTCAAAATCCGTGCAATCAACCGATGGACCTTCGAAAAAGCCGCTACATCTATACGACCGATCTCTTTGAGGATGAGGGCCTTATCCAACCGAAGAAGGCTGTCCGCCTTCGCAAAAGAGATTTCATAAAGTATTCCCGATTCAAGGTCGGAAGGTTGGATCTCCACCAGGTAGGGCCATCTTTTCCTCTGAGAAGTCACAGCGCAGACAATGACATCCTTCGCCCGAGTATTATATTCCTCACAGGAAACTACCAGGGCCGGTCTGATCTTCTGATCCATCCGGTCAGAGAAGGGAAAAGGCACCACAACAAACTCCGCTGTTTAATCATCTAAGTATTTCCTCCAGACAGCATCCTCCGCGGGATCTCCCCAAACCTCGTTTAAGGAATCCTCGGAAAGCCGCAGCCATCCGTACTCCTCACCCACGTCGTGCCCCTCCGGTTCCAAGGGTTCGGTGGGAACGATGACCACCCTCATCGGTCTTTCCCACGGGAAAGCCTCCTTAGGAATGATCTTTCCATCCCGATAGATCCCCTCAATGACTGCCTCCATAGCAAATCCCTCCTCTATGATCCACAATCTACGAGCATCCTCCACCATCCACCAATCACCACTCACTAAAGTTTTTCCCGAGCGTCTCCACAATCCGCTCCGCCGCTTTGCCATCCCATCCTTCGGGAATGCGGCCCGGCTTTTCATTGCCATCAAGGATGTCCATTGCCGCGCGCACGATCCGCTCTTGATCCAAGCCCACCAGTTGATTGGTGCCCACCTCGACGGTGATGGGCCGCTCCGTGTTTTCCCGGAGCGTAAGACATGGCACGCCCAGCACGGTCGTCTCCTCCTGAATGCCTCCCGAATCGGTCAGAACTAATCGGGCGGATTTTTGGAGTTTCAGAAAGTCCAGATACCCCACAGGAGCGACGAATCTCAGATTATCCATCGCCGCCACCTGAGATTGAAGGCCCAGTTCGGCGATCATTTTTTCGGTCCGGGGATGAATGGGAAAAATCAGCGGAAGGCGCGTCTGGATCTCGCCGAATGCCCGGATGATCCCCTCAAAACTGGTCCGTTGATCTACGTTGGAGGGCCGATGCAGGGTCACGAGGCCATAACCTCCGGGTTCCAGCCCCAGCGTGTCCAGGATCGGAGATATTTCGGCCATCCCCTCGAACTTTCGGAGAGAGTCTATCATCACGTTGCCCACGAAGCAGATCTTCTCCTGCGAAACGCCCTCCTGGATCAGGTTCTCATCTGCGTCCCGGCACGTGGTGAACAGCAGATCGGAGATGGCATCCGTCACGAGCCGATTGATCTCCTCCGGCATCGTTCGGTCCCGGCTCCTGAGGCCGGCCTCCACGTGAGCCACCGGAATATGCAGCTTGACCGCATCGAGCGAGCACGCCACCGTGGAGTTCACGTCGCCCACCACGAGAACGAGGTCCGGCTGCTCGGCCGTCAGTACTTCCTCGAAGGCGATCATCACCTTTGCCGTTTGCGCCGCGTGGCTTCCCGATCCCACGCCGAGATAGCGATCCGGCTCCGGAAGGCCCAATTCCTCGAAGAAAATTTTCGACATCTTCTCGTCGTAGTGCTGGCCCGTGTGGACTAAGTAGGGGTCAAACTGGTCCGGATATTTCTTCAGTTCCTCTAAGATCGGTGCGATTTTCATAAAATTCGGACGCGCTCCGACGACTAAAATGATCTTCATCTATGCCTCCTCCGCATGGGTGCAAATTGGGCTTTCGTTTGGTGACGCAGCGCGTCGAATGTGCGTTCCCACGCCGGAGCGTGAGAACGAGATGACAAAAGTGGAAAAGGG
>MVCQ01000182.1 GCA_002059205.1 Candidatus Latescibacteria bacterium 4484_107 | reverse complement strand
GAGGCGCTGGAACTTTTGGTCATCACCAAACTTCCCTTTGCCGTTCCCACCGAGCCGCTCGTAGCCGCTCAGATCGAGAAACTCGAACAGGCGGGGAAAAACGCGTTCCTCCACTACTCCGTGCCCGAAGCCGTCATCCGATTCCGCCAGGGATTCGGACGCCTCATCCGCCACCGCACCGACGTGGGCGCGGTCATCGTCCTCGACAATCGGGTGATCACCAGCCGGTACGGGAGCGTCTTCCTGGACTCCCTCCCCGCACGCCATCGCACCTTCGCCTCGGAAGAGGAGATGATGGCCGGGATCCGGGAGTGGTTTGAGAGCAGAGCATAACCTTAAAAAAATCTCACCACGGAGACACGGAGGCACAGAGAAAACCTAAATAAGATTTTGCAGTTCTCCGTGTCTCCGTGGTGAAAAAACAAGGAACTCACTATGAAAATTCTGATCACAGGACACAAAGGCATGCTGGGCACGGAATTGATGCACTTCCTGTCCCAAGAGCACGAGGTCTCTGGCATAGACCTGGAGGAAGCGGACATCACCGACCGGGCGCAGATTATGGAGGCCGTTGCGATCCGAACCCCTCAACTCGTGATTCACACCGCCGCCTATACCGACGTGGATGGATGCGAGCAGCATCCCGACTTGGCGTACCAGGTGAACGCCATCGGCACGCAGAACGTAGCCCTGGCGTGCGCTCGGATAGACGCGGCGATGGTTTACATCAGCACGGACTTCGTCTTCAATGGCCGGAAAAAACAGCCCTACATCGAATTTGACGCGCCCGATCCGCAAAGCGTGTACGCCCGGTCCAAGCTCGCCGGAGAGATTTTCGTGCGCTCCTTGCTGAGGAAAGGATTCATCGTGCGCACGTCGTGGCTCTTCGGAAGGCACGGCAAGAATTTCGTCGAGACCATCCTTCGCCTCGCCGGAGAGCGGAACGAACTGAGCATCGTAAACGATCAGATCGGCTCCCCCACGTTCGCGGGCGACCTGGTCCCGGAGATGGCGCGACTGATCGCCACCGAAGCGTACGGCATCTATCACCTCTCCAACAACGGGGCCTGTTCCTGGTTCGACTACGCCCGAAAAATCCTCGAATTGGCCCACGTGGAAAACGTGCGCGTCGTTCCCATTTCCACCGAAGCCCTCGGACGACCGGCTGTCAGACCGGCCTATTCCGTGCTGCGGAACTACTGTATGGAACTGACCATCGGGGATCGTATGCGGAGTTGGGAGGAGGGATTGGCGGCGTATTTGGCGTTGGGGCGGTGAGCTTCCGGATCGGCGAAAAGATTCGCCTCCTACGCACCTGTGTAGGAGGGCAATCCCTTTCCCGACTAAGGAAGCTCCGATTTGGAGCAACCCCTTTCCTCTCGTTCTTACGAATCTGTGTGCTGACGCAGATTCGACGCTCCGCGTTCCCGGTTAAATCGGGTTTTGAACCTTCTTACGAACCAATCAGGACAGGAGACCTTATGAGCAAACAAGTCGCACTGAATAACATACGGCTTGAACCAACCGCAAAAGTTACCTGGATTGCCGGGATCTGACATTCGGAAAATGGAAAAAGGTGCAATCCGACATAGACCGAACCTTCGAGTGCCTCGCAGACTGCAAAGGAGCCATCTTCGCGGTGGGCAATCATCTGCCCCCGAATATCCCGGAGGCTATGCTGGACCAATATTTCGACTATCTGCTGCCGAGGCTCAGGAAATGAACGTGTTTGCGCTTCGGATCCATCCATACACGACGGCGAGGGAGGAGCCACCCGGCATCGGCATCTCCAACCGCGGCGTTTCGCAAGTTGTTCTTCTGAGCATAGGACCGAAACGTATGTGAATTGTGGCCTGTTTCCTTCTTCCGGAAATTTTACCGCAGTCCGGTCAGGAGACCCAAAAACGCTTGACAAAAAGGGCGATTTGTAGTAAGTTTGTTTAATAAGTAAATAAAGTACCCTCATTGGACGGAAGTACATGACCATGCCGAAGAAACCAAAAAATCGAACTGCGAATCTCCAATTGATGCAAAACTTGAATATTAACTTGGTGTTAGATGTAATCAGAAACAATAGTCCCATCTCTCAGGCAGAGATTTCCAGAGTTACCCGACTGAGTCCCGGGACCATTACAAACCTGATTAAGATACTCAAAAAGAATAATTTTGTCCGGGAGACAGGATTCGGGCAGTCCTCCGGAGGAAGAAGACCTGTCCTGCTGAGTCTGAATCCGGAAGCCCGGTACGTGATGGCCGCCACGTTCTTTGCCGATGAGATCACCGTGGCTTTGTTGAATCTGCTGGGGGACATCAAAAAAGAAGTCAAAGTGGCCGCCGAAGTTGAAAAAGGGGAAACGAGGGTGTTTGAAAACTTCGTCCGCGCCGCCGATTCCCTGCTTGATGCGCTTCATCTCGATAAGAAAAACATACTGGGACTCGGAGCCAGCTTCGAGGGGATATTCGATTCCGGGGAAGGGATGCTGATCCTCTCCAACCGGTTTGGCTGGCGAAACGTTCCGGTCAGAGACCTCCTGAAAAAATCGTACGGACTGAAAACTTTTGTGGAAGGAGACGGGCGCGCGATGGCTTTGGGAGAATACCACTATGGTGCGGGGAAAGCCGTTACCAATATGGTGTGCATAGATATGGATTCCGGTATCGGATCCGCAGCGGTTCTTAACGGGAGCGTTTATCACGGAGCCTTTAGTATGGAAGGGGAAATCGGCCACATTCAGGCGGTGTCCGATGGGCCGAAATGCCGATGCGGAAAACGAGGTTGTCTGGAAACCGTGGCTTCGGGTTCGGCTCTGATCGCGCGGGTGAGGAGGGCGTTGGAAAACGGTGAAAAATTCAAGGGGCTTCATCTAAAAAATTCTCTGCCCGAACACCTTTTGGCCAAAGCTATTTTTCAGGCTGCCCAAGAGGACGAAGGGGTACTCGGAATGGTTGAAGAAATCGGATGTCACCTCGGTTTGGCCGTAGCAAATGTCATCAACTACAGCGATCCGGAACTCGTGGTTCTTACTGGGTACATGATCCATGAAAGCGGAGAACTGCTTTCGAATATCATTGAGGAGGTGGCCAGGGAACAACTCGTCGCCGGAGCATCCAGAAAAGTGCGGATCGAAAAAGGAGTCTTAGGGGATAACGCGGCTCTTATAGGAGCGGCCTCCCTGGTTTGTTGGGGCTTTAAGCCTTGTGGAAAGCCGGGCTAAAGCTGGCACTGGAAACATCACGAAGTCCCTGAAGGGACTGCACGTCAGCCTCTTCAGAGGCTTTTTTGTTTTTGCCAGTGCCGAGCTTACTCCGGCTTTTTACTACAAACCTACATGAAGGAGTGCACCATGTTATCATCACAAGAGAAAGAGATGCTTAGAGTGAAGACTTGCGATCTGCTCCGAAAAGAGGGCATGAAGATCGCGAACGAGGAGATCGCCGCTCTGTTGCTCAAAAAAGGCTGTTCGCAAGCCCCTTCCGGAAGAATCAGAATCCCCTGCGAGTTGATCGGAGAGATGGTCGCCAGCCAGAAGAAGTCTCAAAAACAGGATGCGGAAGATCAGGAACTGTATCTCACGTGCGGGATAGACTGGGCGCATCATATCCTCTGGACAAACAAGCAGGAGGAGATGCGAAAGAAATTGGGACGGACGTTTATGATGTCCGCCTTCGACTGCGGGCCGACGAAGTTTTACGATTATCCGACTCAAAAAGTGATGCCCGTGGATACGTCCATTTTCGTCGAAATGATGAAACTCGCCCAATCCACGCCGGAGATCGGATACATCAGCACCTGGTACCGGCAGGATGTCCCCCAGGAAACCGAGCGCATCGAGTCGCTCATCCTCGGTCTTAAATATACGGATAAGGTGGATGGCATCGAGGCCATCGATCCGAGGCAGATCAAGTATCTCCAGGACATCGGCGAGATCATCTGCGACGAGCCCGCTCGAACGCCTTTCCTTGCCGGCTCCCAATGTATCACCTCTCCGCTTATTTTGGAGGAAAGGTCCGCGGAGGAGATGGTGGAACGAGTCAAGCGGGGGATAAAGCGGTTCCACATTACTTCGATGCCCACCATCGGCGTGTCCACGCCGGTTACGCTGGCCGGCTCCATCGTGATGAGCGCGGCGGAGATTTTAGGGGGGATGACGGCCGCCTTCTGTATGGACCCGGACGCCGACCTCGGTGGAAGGATGATCGCCAATGTCCTGGATATGAAAACCGGCTCCGTAACCTGCTACGGCCCGGAGACCGCGATGCTCAACCTATCGGTGAAGGAGCTGTTTGACGCCTGCTTCGGAGGGCATCTGTGGGTGGAGGTCTTCTTCAGTCCCGGCACAAAACGACCGGGATTGCAGACCGTGTGTGAGAATCTCTACGGCGTTCACTCTTACGCCAAGTTGACCGAAAATGCCGACATCTGCTATCCGGGCATGGGCACGCTGGACAATGGCGGCATGGGGTCGCCCACCCAGTTTATGCTGGATATGGAGATTCGGAAATCCCAGTTTGCACTGAAGAATAAAATCGCTGTGGATGAGGAATCCCTGGATTTTGAAGAAATATGTGAGAAAGTCCGGGATGGAGACAATTTCCTGAGCAGCGATCACACGTTCCGGCATTTTCGTGAGTTGTGGTCTTCTAAAATATTCCTGACCGACGAGCCAAAACCAGGCGGCTGGGAAGGCGATGAGAAAAGCCTCCTGGAATCGTGCGACCGGCAATGGAGGGAGAACATAAAAACGGTTCAGCCCCCGGAATGGCCGGAGGAAAAAATGCGGGCTTTGGAGGAGGTGCTGGATAGAGCCAAAAGGGAACTTCTGTAATCAGGGTTTCGCACTTAGACGACCAGAACCACTGATGATACTGATGACACCACTGATAACACCGATCCCGCCACCCCGGGTCAGTGCTATCAGTGCATATCAGTGAGATCAGTGATTCTGGAGGGCAAGCTAAGTGAAAAACTCGGTTCTGTAAATCATTTTCCTTGGGGGGCGAAATATGAGCAAGAAAAAACGGTGTAATCTGTTGAAATCCATGTACACCATCCGCCAGTTTGAGGAGAAAGCGCGGGACGTCTTTCGTGAGGGGCTGATCTATGGAGCCTTCCATCCCTATATCGGACAGGAAGCCGTGGCCGCGGGAGCCGGCGCCGCCGTGGGGAAGGAGGACTGCGTGGTCAGCACGCATCGGGGGCACGGCCACTGTATCGCCAAAGGAGCGGATTTGAAGCGCATGATGGCCGAGCTTCTGGGACGGGAAACCGGATACAGCAAAGGCCGGGGCGGGTCCATGCACATGTTCAGTGTGGAGGAGGGGCTGTTGGGCGGGAATGGGATCGTAGGAGCCGGACTGCCCATTGCGCTGGGTTCGGCTTTTTCGGCCCAATACAGAGGAACCTCTCAGGTCACCCTCTGCTTCTTCGGTGAGGGCGCGGCCAGTCAGGGCACGTTTCACGAGGCGATGAATCTGGCGTCCCTGTGGAAGTTGCCGGTCATCTATATCTGCGAAAACAACCTCTACGCGGCCACCACGCACGTGTCGGACAGTGCGCCTATCGTGAACATCGGAGATCGGGCTTCCGCGTACGGCTGTCCGGGCAAGGTCGTGGATGGCAACGATGTGCAGGCTGTGTACGAAGCCGTCCGGGAAGCGGTGGATCGGGCCAGAGCGGACGAAGGGCCGACCCTAATCGAGTGCAAGACTTTTCGCTACTATCCTCACTGCATGGTCATTCCCGAACATCGGGACAAAGCCGAAATTGACGCATGGAAAAAGAAGGATCCCATCGTTCGTTTTGAGAAGGAGCTTCTAAAAGAAGATGTCATGACGCACGAGGAACAGAAAAAGATGCGCCATGAAGTGCAGGCGGCCATAGAAGAAGCTGTGCGCTTTGCTCAGGAAAGCCCGTATCCGAGTGTGGAGACCGTCTCCGAAGGATTATAGTTACATCGAGAGTTCGCGTGACGATAAATCGTCCCGCTATGAATATAAAGCCCAGTGAACTGGGCTGATAGCCCGCTTCAGCGGGGTTTCTCTATGGAGCGGGGGAATTTATTCCCACGCGGGAGTGCCCGCAAGAAGCCTTCGAAATAGGGAGAAAAAATGCTCGCAAGAATCATCATGCCCAAGCTCGGGGAGACGATGGAGGAGCACGAGATCATCGGATGGTTGAAAAAAGAAGGAGAGCAAGTGGAAAAAGGAGAGCCGCTCTTCGAGGTCATTACGGATAAGGTCAATTTCGAGGTGGAGTCGCCGGCAAGCGGTTTTCTGAGAAAGATACTGGCAAACGAAGGCGACACCGTTGCGGTGACCGAAACCATCGGGTACATCGCCGATTCGATGGAAGAGGAACTGCCTCAAGTTGCAGAGCAGACGGAGACTCCCTCGCCTGCTTGCGGGGAAATGAAAAAAATCAAGGCTTCGCCTCGCGCTAAGAAGATTGCCGGGGAGAAGGGCATTGACCTCTCCCGGATCACAGGCAGCGGCCCGGGCGGAAGGATCACCAGGAGCGATGTCGAGAATTTCCGGCCTTCCGATCAAACTCCTTCGGAAGTAATCCCCCTGTCCGGCATGCGCAAAACAATGGCCGAACGCCTCAGCCGGAGCAAGCGGGAAGCGCCCCACTTCTACCTGCAGACCGAGGTGGATATGTCGGATGCGGTCAAGATGCGGCAAAGCCTCTTAGAGCAGATCGAGAAGCAACACGGGGTGCGTCTTTCCTATACGGACATGATCATCAAATCTGTGGCTCAGGCTCTGGCGGAGTTCCCGATGCTGAATGCGACTTTCGAGGACGGGGATATCCGATTGTCCGGGCAGGTCCACGTCGGGGTGGCTGTCTCCGTTGAGGAGGGATTGCTCGTCCCAGTGGTTCGGGAGGCGAACCGGAAGACGCTGGGCCGGATCGCTCAGGAGAAAACAGGACTGATCGCCCGCGCCAAAG